>JANPNB010000149.1:0-11996 GCA_031427275.1 Alphaproteobacteria bacterium
CGAGAGCAAGCGGTTGCATGAAGCGGCGCGGGCCTGCACCGTGATCATGGTCCATGAGGGACCCGCAGGATTGGTCGAGGTCGAGACGGCAGCGGCCCATGCTTTGGCGGCCCATATGGGTCTGGAGACCCTGCCTGGCGCCATCGTTGAACACTGGCTGGGTCATCGCAACCACGTCGCGGGCTGGGATCAGATTCTGGACCGCAAGATGGTGGCCGACACCGTGGAAATCTCAGCCCCCTGGGACAAGATCGGCCCAATTTACGAGGCCGCAACTGCCTCGGTGGCCAAGATTGAGGGATGCCGCGCGGCCTCGGCTCACAGTTCGCACGTCTATCGCAGCGGACTGAACCTCTATTTCACCTTCGCGGTGCAGCTGGAAGACAGCTCGGCCATGGAGGCCGCCTATTTCGAAGCCTGGCGGCGGATCATGCAGGCCACGGCGGACGGCGGCGGCAGTATGTCCCACCACCACGGCATTGGTCGGGTACGGCAGGGTTGGATGAAGGCCGAGTTGGGCGACAGCGGCGCGGCGCTGTTGCGAAAGCTGAAAGCGGCCATCGACCCCGAAGGGATAATGAACCCCGGTGTGATGATCCCCGATGCCTGAGCTGTTGCTGGCCATCGATGTGGGCACGACCAATTTGCGGGTCTGTCTGTTCGATTTGGGTGGAGCGATGCTGGGCCAAACTCGGCGGCCCGTACGAACGACTTCGCCGGGCCCAGGTTTGGTCGAACAAGATGCAAACGCCATCTGGCGGGGCGTGCACAGCCTGATTGGCAAAACCCTGTCGGAGGGCGGACACGCGGCAACCGATTTAGCGGCCATCGGCGTAACGACCCAGCGGACCAGTGCGGTGATCTGGGACCGGGCGACGGGCAAGCCCCTTACGCCGCTAGTGGTTTGGAGTGATCTGCGGGGCGTCGCGCGTGCCGCAGAACTTCAGGCGCTGGGTATCGGCCTTTCACCACAGCAGGCGGCGGCCAAGCTGGAAGCGATGGTGGCCAGCTGTGCCAGCACCCCGCAAGAACGCCTAGCCTTCGGTAATATCGATAGCTTCCTGATCTGGAAACTCAGCGGCGGCGCGGCTCACATCACCGACCGCAGCCAAGCTTGGCCGATGGGCTATCTGGATCTGAAGACTCTGAATTGGAATGCCGGGCTGATGGCGTTACAGGGCTTGGATCCCGGCCTCTTCCCGACACTGGCCGATAGTTACGGACAGCTGAGCGTGACGTCTGCGAAAGTGTTCGGTGCGGCCATACCGATCTGTGCAGACTTGGCCGACCAACAGAGCGCCTTGATTGGACAGGGTTGTGACGCGCCGGGTGCCGCGAAGGTGAGTTTCGGCACTTCGGCCACACTGAATGTCTCGACCGGCGGGACCTTTCTCTATCCGGGCCCCAGCACCCCGCCTTTCGTGTTGTCCTCGGTCGGCGGCGACACTCGGTTTTGCCTGGAGGGCATGGTGTTCTCGGCCGGCTCCGGATTGGACTGGCTGCGCGCGCAATTTGCACTGGGCGATCACAGGCGTTTCGAAACCCTGGCCGCAAGCGTTGATGATGCGGGTGGTGCCTTTGTGTTGCCCGCCTATCAGGGTTTGGGATCACCCTATGGCGACCATGCCCAGCGCGGTCTGATTGGCGGCTTAGGTCTGGCGACCGGGCCAGCAGAGATCGCCCGCGCAGCACTGGAGGGCCTCGCCTTTCGGGTGGCGGAGGTGTTCCAGCATATTTATGCGGTGACCGATTTGGCTATGCCGGAGGTACTGAAGGTCGATGGCGGGCTGACCGGCAACGATACCCTGATGCAGATCCAGGCCGACTTGCTGGCCCGGCCTGTCGCCCGCCACGCGCACCGGGAGGCTACAGCCTGCGGCGCGGCCATGTCAGCCGGGATGGGGGTCGGGCTGCTGACAGCGAAGGATGCCAAGGCCTTTGTGCGGCATGATCGGGTATTTGAACCCACATTGTCTCGAGACGAGGCGGCAGGGCGATTGGCGAAATGGAAGGGCCAAGTCTACAGGTCAGGCACCCAGCACCCCGGAGGACTCAAGCTGTTGTGAAGTCCACCTTGTAGGCCTTCACGGTGTCGGCCTTTCGACCCGGTGCCGTCTGGAATTTCCAATAGAGGTTTGTGTGGGCAATCACCTGATCCGGCGGCGGCGCGCCATAGGCGCTGAGGTCTTCAGTGGTGTGGGCATCGCCGACCAGGGTCATATCGTAGCCGCGGGTGAAGCCGCCGTGCAGCGTCGAGCGCACGCAGGCGTCGGTCTGAGCCCCCGTCACCACTAGGCGTCCTACGCCGAGCTTTGCCAGGGTAACTTCGAGATCGGTGTCTTCGAAGGCATCGCCCCAGTACTTTTCAATCAGGGTCTCAGACGGTTCGGGGACGAGCTCTGGGACGATACGCCCCTGATCACTGCCCTTGGGCAGGTCGTCGCTGATGTGCTGGACCCAGATGACCGGCACCTTCTTCGCCCGCGCCTTGGTCACCAAGCTTGCGATATTGCCGACCACGGCATTTCGGTCGGGGGATCGGGCGACGACGCCGTTCTGAACATCGATGATGATCAGGGCGGTGTTGGGCCGGTTCGGCAGGGTGGTCACTATGTGTCGTCCTTGTCGGGTTGGGGTGGCTTTATAGATTGTGTTCGTGGGAAAGGCCTTTTCGGAAGACCCTCAAGCCTGCTCCGTCTTGCGAGGTCTCCCACCCTTGGCGCCATTAGTGCGAGCGGCGGAGGCCTTAGCTGGCGACGTGGCTTGGCCAGCACGGCGGGCCATATAGGCCTTGGTGCCGAAGATGCCAGCGAGCAATCCTGGTACCGAGAGATCAACATCTAAGGCTTCCCAATGAAGCCCATAACCCGCCCCCAGAATCTTGATCAGCGCAAGCTGCTCGTCGCTGGCTTGCTCCAGACCTTGAGCGATGTGAGGCGGAAACGAAAACGCGCAACCATTGCTCAACGTCACAATGATCTTGCCGCCTCGACGGTCATAGCGCGCCGATAGTGCCCTCGGTTCAGCTTGTTGATAAATCTGGCCGCGCGTCATAGCTGCGTCGATCTGCGCGTCGGTTAGCTCAACCATGAATTTCTCTCCAGCGCTCCAACATATGGCCCTGTTGGTCCGAGACGATCTGCATGGCATGGCGAATATCGCCTCGCTTCATGCCCTCCACGATCACAAGTACTGGCCTGCCCTCAGGCCCCATCAGATTGAACTTCGCGTGGCCGTCTCCGAACACGTGCACATGGGCCGGCTCATGATCATCCACAAAGATGATGAAGCGCAGTCCGCGCTCCCGATGAACTGTAACCATAACAGGCTATAACCCATTGTGATGGGTTATTCAAGGTGCCTCACGTTCGTGTCGCGAACTCAGCATCGCCCGTTACCGCCACCACCTGATCATCGAAGGAGGCGTGGGCGCTGGTGTAGAGGTGGCTGTAGAGGCCGCCGTTCGCCATCAGTTCGTCATGTCCGCCCTGTTCCAGGATGCGCCCCTGTTGCAGCACGACTATGCGGTCAGCGTCGCGGATCGTGGCCAGACGGTGGGCAATGACCATGCAGGTGCGACCGGCGAACAGAACCTTAAGCGCCTTCTGGATCGACTGCTCGGTGAAGCTATCGATATTGGCCGTGGCCTCGTCGAGAATGAGGATCTGCGGGTCCGCGACCAAGGCCCTGGCAAATGAGATCAGCTGGCGCTGTCCCATGGACAGGTTGCGGCCTCGTTGTCCCAATGGGGTGTCATAGCCGTCGGGGAGCTTCATGATAAAGTCGTGGGCGCTGACCGACTTGGCCGCCTCGATGATCCGTTCGCGGCTGGCCGTGGTGTTGTAGCGGATATTGTCTTCAATGGTGCCGGTGAACAGGAACGGCTCCTGCAACACCATACCGATGGTGCGGCCCAGACTATCGAGGCTGATGTCGCGCACGTCGTGACCGCCCACCAGGACCTGGCCTTGGTCAACCTCATAGAACCGGTGAGTGAGCGCGATGATTGAGGTCTTGCCCGAGCCTGTCGGACCGACCAAGGCCACGACTTCTTTGGGGCGCACCGTTAGGCTGATGTCGTGGAGGATGGGGCGCTTGGGATCATAGCCGAAGGTGACGTTTTTGAACTCGACCGTCGCGGCGACGTCCTTCAGCTCCACGGCGTCGGGCTTATCGGCAATGGTCACCGGCACGTCGATCACCTCAAAGATGCGGTGCCCGGCGGCCATGGCCCGCTGCATGATGGTGTATTGCATGGAGAGCATCCGCACCGGCTCAAAAAACCGCTGCACATAGAGGATGAAGGTGACCATGACACCAACCTCTAAGCGCGAGCCCAGCACCGCATTGCCGCCCACTACGATGACAATAGCCATGGCCAACCCGGTCAGCACGTCGACCGTAGGCACCATGATCTGGGTCATCCAGGAGGCCCCGTTCTGGGCCGTGAAGTTGTCGTGGGCCTTGTCCTTGTAGAGGTCAAAATTCATCGCCTCGCGGCGGGTTTCCTGCACGGTACGGATGCCGTTGATATTCTCGGCCAGCGCCGAATTGGCGGTGGAGGAGGCATCACGGGCCAGCCGGAAACTTTTCTTCGAATAGGGCAGCCAGACTGTGCGGATCGCCACAAGCGCCGGCAGCACGGTGAGCGTCAACAAGCCAAGTTTCAGGTCAGTGGTCAGCAGCACCACGGTAATGCCCACCAGCATGATGGCGTCGCCGACGGCCCCGTTCATGTTCTCCAGGAATTCCTGAAGGGCATTCACGTCACCCTGCAGCCGGGCCATGATCCGGCCCACATGGGTCTTATCCATGAAGCTGAGCGAGACATCCTGGAAGTGGGCGAACATGGCCCGGCGGACGTCAAAGATCACCCGCTGCGCCAGTCGGGCCGACAACCACTCACCGACAAAGAAGAACATGGCCGAGACGGCAGCGGCCCCCGCAAACAGGAGCAGGGTTTGGTCTAAGGCGGCTGTATCATGACCAACCGCACGATTGACCGCGGTGCCGATCAAGCTCGGAATAGCGATCTGGCAGAGCGCGGTAATCAGGACGGCCGCTTGAGCGATCAGCAGGGGGCGCTTGTGCGGCGTGAGGTAGCCGAGGAAGCGGCGCGCCACTGAAACGTCAAAGGTTCCGAATATGTCGTCGCCCTCAGAGCTACCGAGGGAGGCGCGAGGTTTGCGCGGCGGTGCTGGAGCGACGGTCACGCGCTCACCTGTTCGCCGGTCGGGACCGGTTGTTCCTCTGAGAGCACGGCCTCAGCATCAGACCGCGTCTGAAGCTCATAGAGGTCAGCATAGACCCCGGCCTGGGTGATCAGTTCGGCATGGGTGCCCCGTTCGACAATCTGGCCCTCGTCCAGCACCAGAATGTGGTCAGCGTGCATGAGGGAGGAGAGGCGATGGGCGATGATGATGGTGGCCTTAGTTGCCGTGGCCTTTGCCAGGGCATCTCGAACGTGACGTTCAGTGACCGCGTCGATGGCGGCGGTGCTATCGTCAAAGATCATCACGCCGGGTCCAGGCACCACGCCGCGCGCAATACTCATCCTTTGGCGCTGGCCGCCAGACAGGGCGACGCCGCGTTCACCGACCCGGGTTTCGTAGTCTTCGGGAAGCCCGGCGATATGATCGTGAATCTGGGCCACCTTGGCCGCGTCGATAATACGATCCTCCTCAGCCCAGGGATCGGCATAGGCGACATTGTGGCCGATCGAACTGTCGAACAGAAAGGCTTCCTGCTGCACGAGACCGACATACTCTCGCAGACTGGCAAGGGTGACTTTGCGGATATCGACACCATCGATAGAGATCGACCCCGAGGTGACATCGTAGAAGCGCGGGATCAGATTGGCCAAGGTCGACTTGCCTGAGCCCGGCGGACCGACAATGCCCAGGGTTTGGCCGGGGCCGACCTCGAAAGTGATGTCCTTGAGGATGACCTTGCCGCCCGACAGGTAACTGAAACCGACCTTTTCAAAACGCAACACGCCCTTAGCTGGAGCCAGAGGTCGGGCATCCGGCGCATCGGCGATCTCTGGTTCCAAGTCCAGCACCTCAAACAGGCGCGCGCCCGACGAGGTGGACCGTGCGGCGGCATTGAAGATCATGGCGATCTGGCGAACCGGTGCCTGCAACAGGGTCATGTAGGCGAGATAAGCCGTCAGGGTTCCCACGGTCATGGTGCCGACAGCGACCTTGTGGCCACCGTACCAGAGCACGCCCACCAAGGCAGCGTTGAAGCTGACCTGCATCACGGCAACGGCCCGGAACCGTAGGGTGATACGTTCATAGGAATAGGCCAGGGCGTCCATTGAGGCGCGGTCGAACTTCACCAGCTCAAAGGCCTTGCCGGCAAAGGCACGGACCACGCGAATGCCTTGAAGGTTCTCCTCCATGGTTAGGGTCAAGACGGCCATCAGTTCCTGGAAGCGCAGCCAGGTGACGCGCAACAGGAAGCCCATCCGGCCTAGCGCCCCGGCCGCGAAGGGCACGAAAGACAGGCCGATCAAGCCCAGCACCGGATCGGTGGCCAACATTTGCCAAGCCGCGAACCCGAGCAAAAGCACCAGGGTGAGCAGAGGCAGCATACCGCCCTGGATGAAGACCCGCGCGCCCTCCAAATCGAGCATGCCGCGCGTGATCAAGTCGCCGGAGTGAATGCGGTCATGGAAGCCAAACGACAGCCGCTGAAGCTGTTGGAAGAACTGCAGGCGCAGATCGTAGCCGACCTTTTGACTGACATACTCGCCGACATATCCAGCCCACATGGTCATGAGGCCACGGACGATGGTCGCAACGATGGCCAAGCCCGCCGTGAGCCACAACGCTTGGCGCGCCATGTCTGAGTCTGCCTGGGTGAGCAGATGATGAGCCTGATCTACGGCCCTGCCCAGGAGGCGTGGCAGGGCTAAGCTGGCCAGAGCCGAGCCGAGCGAGCACAGGATCGCGATCCCGACCAAGCCGGGATAGTTCAGGGCAAGGCGGACGATCCGCTGCAGTACACGCGGCATGGCCTTAGCGTCGACGCGAGCCTCCAACGAAATCGTCGGCGGCTCAGAAGACGCCGCACCCCGTCCAATGGGGTGGGAATCACTCATCAAAATATCCGTCGTTCGGTATGGGTCCTAGTTTGGCCCGCGCGGTTCCGACACGCCAGAGATGTTTTGAGTTAGGCCGGAACAAACGCTCCGTGCAGGCTGACCGGCAAGACCACATCCGCGCGCCAAGTGCAGATAGGGCCTGCAGCAACGCGTCGGGCATCAAAGACATGCAGCTCGGTGGCGCGGGCGAGCAGATTGACGCTGGGAGCTAGCAGCCAGCCATCCAACTCGTCTGTGCCCGCAGGTCGCGGCACAAACACCGCCTCCTCCATCAGGTGGCTTGGCCCGAAGTCGTAGGCATCAGACTTGCCGGTCTTCCAGTCGTGGGTCGCGAGGCCGTTGAACAGCGGGCCTCCACCGCCGTCCCCGGTCGCGTGGGCGGTGTAGCGGCGAGCAGAGCCAGCCAGCCGCTGATTGTTGCGCGGGAATTCGGCGGAAATCGTGGTCGCGTCCATGCGGGCTTTGCCGTCCGGCGACAGCACAAACATGGTCAGGATCGGGCTGGGCTCGGGGGTCCAAGTACCCTTCATCAGGTTTCGACCATTGTTGATCGCAAAGCTGGGATTGGCGCTGACGCATCCATCGAAACGCAACGTGCCATCGGCCTCTTCCCAGGCGTCGCCATAGTGGAAGGCAAAGAAGGCGGGGAGTTCAAACACGCGACGCCGGCTAAGGTCGTTCTTGTCGAGGACCAAGACCTTGGTGCCCTGCTCGGGGTGCCAAGACAGGCTATCGACAAAGGGAAGGACGTTGCGGTCTTGGACCCAGGGCTGCAGGATCAAGATGAGATAGCGCTCAGAGGCCGTGAAATCGTGGATGTAACTGGCCATGGGCAGATTGACGATGTCAGCCGATTTAAGCGACCCGTCGCGGGCCAAGCGCCAGACCAAGGCCTTGTTGTTCGACACCCCCAAACTCCAGACATCGCCGTTGGTATCGATGCGGGGATGGGCCAGGAAGGGAACGTGGGCGAGATCGGGACGCAGGGTCTTCATCCCCTTGGTCTCAAGGGTCTTGGCGTCCATGGCAAAGGCCGAACCTGCCTCCCAAAGTGCCCAGACCTCATTGCCGACAGGCAGCACGGAGATGTTGGCACCGTTGGTGTCATCATTTGACTCCACCCGAGCTCCAGGCCTGGCCGCCGTGCCAAAGCCAGGGGTGACCACGGCATTGGCGGCCGTGTCTGTTCGACGCTTGGGGGTATCTACGAAGCGCGCAGTCAGGGTGACCTCGCCTTCGGTAATTCGGAAGGACCGTATCAGGCCGTCACCGTCAAACCAGTGATCGACAGAGCCGCCGGGGCGATGGAACTTGCCAGGGCCGTTGCGATAGAGGCTGCCGGCCAAGTCAACCGGTGCGCGACCCGAGATACGTCGCATGGCAGTGGGCGCGACATCGGCGTCCAAACCGGCAAATCCAAGCCGCCAGTCAAAGCCTGAGGCGCGGTGGAGTTGAGCTTTGGCTTGGGCCAGTTCAGGTGTGAGAACTAAAGCGACGGCGACGCCAGAAAGAGATTGAAGCAAGTTGCGGCGGTTCATGATCGTGATCCTGTTGTGTCGGATTAATCGATGGCGATGGTGTGGCTATTGTCGCCAGCCTTAACTTCGAAGGCTGCGGCGTCCCACTTTGCGGGACCCATCACGCCATGGGCGTTGTTGGAGAAAGCAAAGGGTTCAGTGGGCATACCGAATGGGTTGGAGCCCATTTTGCCATCGCCGTTCACGTCATGAAACGCCTTGATCGCATAGCGGCCGGGGACCAATCCCGTGAAGGTGGTGGTGACCACACCACCGGTCGCCGGCACCCTAGCTTGGCCGGCGGCAGGGGCCTTGTCGTCATAAGCCTCGGAGCTTCCGGCGAGGGTCAGCAACACAGCCCCAGTCGGGGTCTTCACGCCCTCGAAGGTGACGGTGAGGGTTCCGGTCGCGGTCTCGACAGCCAGGGCGGCCGGCGCGAACATGAGGAGGCTGAGCACTGTGCCTAGGAGCAGGATTGACTTCAGGAGGGGGGCGGGCTCAATCGGGCGTAGGGTCATCGGGAAACTCTTTGTGTTTGGATTAGCGATGAGCGCTTTCTATCGGGAGGCAGAAGGGCGTGCCCTTTGAGACTCGTCAATCAGCACCTTGGTTTCGCAAAGTGACACGCGTGTTTGTTGGCGCTTCGCCAGCGGACAATGGGTTGAGCGTTTGGCGCGAAGTGGCAGTGGCCTTGGCCACCGGCGCATTCATGGCTCTGATCGGTGCTCTGGACACACAGGAAGCACCCTTGCAGGTTCGGCTGGCATTTTGGATCGGCTTGATGTCGGCCGGGACGATTATCGGCCACGGGGTAACTGTCCTTGCTGGTCGCCTAGAGCTTTTCGAGCAAAGGCCATGGCTTTGGGCGGTACTGACGGCGCGCGGGCCTTACGCGCAGCCGGGTGGATTTAGCCCGCAATCGCCGCAGCGTCCGTATCGCCAGTCCGGATACGCAGTGCCTTTTCGAGGTCCATGACGAAGACCTTGCCGTCGCCGATTTTGCCGGTGTTGGCCGTCCGGGAGATGGCCTCGACCACTGTGTCGGCGATGTCGTCGGGGACCGCGATCTCCAGCTTCACCTTGGGCAGCAGCTTCACTTCGTATTCAGCGCCCCGGTAGACCTCGGTCTTGCCGCGCTGCCGACCATATCCCCGCACCTCAGTGACTGTCAGACCAGAAGCTCCAGCCTCGGTCACGGCGTCGAGTACGGCGTCCAGGCGACTGGGCTTGATGACCGCGACGATCATTTTCATGGGGCGTCTCCGCTGACTTGGATCACCACGCTATGATGATCTCGCCGCCACACCAAGAGGGGTTGTTGCATTAGGGCTTTGGTGCCCGCGAAACAGGTGCCCGGCCCACTGGCATCGGTGCCAAGGCGGGTCGGGCCACCGGCCTGCGCACGCGCAGGGCCCTGGGCTTAACGGCAAAGGTCTGTTTGACGGCCTCCATTAACATCAGTCCGGCAAACCCTGGCCACAGACGCGACCCGGCCTGCTCAAATCCTTCCGCCCATCCGGCCATCCAGGCGACCGGTGGCAGATAGAGGGCCCGCGTCCAGCCCGACGGTTCAAGCTCGGCTTCACGCAGCAATTCGGCCAACTGGCTGCGGCTGTAGGGGCGTCCGTGACCAAACGGGGTCGACTCGGCATTGGCCCAAACGCCGTTGCGGGCCGCCACCACGACGACCACGCGACCCGAGGGGGCCAAGACCCGCCAAACCTCACGAAGCAGCGCCAAGGGATCGGGGCTTTCCTCCAGCGCGTGGACGGCAAGGATGCGGTCAAACAGGGCGTTGCGGAACGGCAGGCTGTCTTCCCCGGTCAGGGCCGAAAGGTTGGGCGCGCCAGAAGGCCAGACTTCAACACCTTGCTGAGCGGGCATTGCGGCCACGACTCGCCGGGCACCGGAACGCATCGTCCCCAGAAACGGGGTCGCATAACCCAGGCCGAGAATATCGAGATTTCGCGTATCGCCCCAGGTTTCGGTGACCTTGCGCGCGGTCATTTCACGGGCGGCCTGACCCAAACGGGAGGCATAGAATTGGCGGAGATCCAGCACGTCGCGACGCATGTCATAGAGTTAGGCCTAGTCGCGAGCCCGCGCGAGCCCTACCTAGTCAAGAAATCAAGCGCAGCAGAGAAACTCATGTCGATCACCGTCCATCAATTCGCCTGTCTATCCGACAATTACGGCTTCCTGGTTCGCGACGATGCGACGGGCTTGGCCGCTTGTATCGACACGCCAGACGCCGCAGCCATTCTGGCCGAGCTGGAGAAGACCGGATGGAAACTGGCTTTGATCCTCAACACTCATTGGCATCCCGACCATGCGGGCGGGAATGCAGAGATTAAGGCGGCGACGGGATGCGAGGTCGTTGGTCCCACCGAGGTGGAGAAACTGTCGCCTGTGGACCGCAAAGTCGCGGGCGGCGATGTGGTGATGTTGGGCCAGACCAAGTTCGAGGTGATCGAGTCGGGCGGACACACGCTTGGTCACATCGCCTATTTCGATGCGGCTGATCACACGGCCTTTGTTGGCGACACGCTGTTTGCCCTCGGTTGTGGCCGCCTGTTTGAAGGCACGCCCGCCCAGATGTGGGACAGCCTTCAGAGGTTGGCCGCGCTGCCGGACGACACCAAGGTCTATTGCGCCCACGAATATACGGCGTCGAACGCCCGCTTTGCGCTTTCGGTGGATACTGACCCGGTGCTGAAGGCGCGCACCGATGAGATTTTCGCCGCCCGAGCGCGGGGCGAATGGACTGTACCCACAACGATCGGCCTGGAAAAAGCGACGAACCCGTTCCTGCGCGCACCGATGCTCAAACCCGGCATGGTGCCGCATGAGGCGTTCGGGGCGGTCCGCGCGGCGAAGGATGAGTTCAAGGGCTAGGCACGGACAAAGAAAAGGCCGCCAAACCGGCGGCCTTCCCAGAAGTGTAGTTCGCCGAACTAGGCGCGAGCGGGCGCGCGGCGGCTGCGCCGAAGCGTAAGTCCAACAGCGCCGAAGCCCATGATCATCAACGCCCAGGTCGCTGGCTCGGGAATGCCGCCAGTGTCAGGCCGGGCCGCATAGTCCACCGACAAGTCCTCAATTAGGAAGCCGCCGGAGCCCGTCAAGAACAGGGTGCTCTTCAACAGACCAGTGGTGAAATCATAAACCCCGATAGAGGAGCCATAGACGTTCGACACGAGGAAATCCGTACCGTCAAAGGCAATACCTGTCGCATTACTAGGCGCGGTGATGAAGCCCGCCGTCAAGACGTTGCCGTCCAGATCCCAAATGTCATAGGTCCCACAGGCATCGCAGCGATTGCCGATCAGCTTGCCGTTGAACCATTCGAGGCCGTCCATGTTGCCGGTGGCACC
>JANPNB010000150.1:0-2075 GCA_031427275.1 Alphaproteobacteria bacterium
TGTCTACACGGCTCCCTGAATCCGGCGTGGATGTGCTTGCATCCCCACCCAACCCGCGCTCCACTCCCACCAAGGTCGACCACAGGCCGCGGGAGACATACATGCGCTTCGTCCGGACACTCGCACTCGTCCTCGCCTTCGGCGCGGCGACCTCCTGCGCGACCACACAGTCAGCCGACATCGGCCCCAATCCGCCAAATGTCCTCGACGCCTATGTCGCCAAGCCCGACCCCACTTTCGCGTGGACAGTCGAGAAGACATTCACCGGCGCAGGCTATCACGGCGCCGTCCTCGAACTCACCTCGCAGACATGGATGACCGCCGCCGAGTCAGACCGCCCGGTCTGGAAGCACTGGCTCACCATCACCGTGCCCAACACACTCACCGCGAAGAAAGCGTTCCTCTACATCAATGGCGGATCGAACACCTCGGCCGCGCCCACGGATTCCTCTGCCCGCTTCGCCGCCATGGCGATCGACACCGGTTCGGTCATCGCTGACCTCAGCAACGTGCCCAACCAGCCGATCAAATTCGCCGACACGCCCGACAACGCGCGCTCGGAAGACGACATGATCGCCTATCTCCAGGCACGCTACGACGCCAACAAGAGCCCAGAAGCCCTCGCGCGTCTGCCGATGGTCAAGGCCGGCACGGCCGCGATGACCGCCGTCCAGCAATTCCTCGCCAGCGACGCCGGCGGCAAGACTCCCATCGACGGCTTCGTCGTCTCCGGCGGATCGAAACGCGCATGGACCTCATGGCTCGTCGGCCTGCTCGATCCCCGCGTCGTCGGCATGATCCCCATCGTCATCAACGTGCTCGATGTCGACGCCACCACACGCCATCACTGGGAGGCGATGGGCTATTTCTCGCCCGCCCTCGGCGACTATGTGAAGGCCGGCCTCATCCCCGACCAGACCGGCCTCAAGATGAAAGCCGTCAACACGATCGAGGACCCGCTCAACTATCGCGGCCGTCCGCAGATGAAGATGCCGAGATTCATCATCAACGCGGTCGGCGATGAATACTTCCCGCCGGACAATACGCAGTTTTCCTATCACCTGCTGCGCGGTTCGAAACAGCTGCGCATGCTGCCTAACTCGCGCCACTCGACAGCCGGCACCGACGTCAATGAAAGCATGACAGCGTGGTATGGCAGCCTGATCCACAACACGCCGATCCCCGAATACACATGGACGATCCGCGATGACGGCGCCCTTGTCGTGAAACCCGGCGCGCAGAAGCCCTCACAAGTCCTGCTCTGGCAGGGCACAAACCCGAAAGCCCGCGACTTCCGCGTCCAGACCCTCGGCGACAAGGCGTTCACCGCAACGCCGCTCCAACCCGCTGCAGACGGTACGTATGTCGGCAACGTCGAAAAGCCGGCCACCGGCTACACTGCCTACTTCGTCGAACTCACCTATCCGAGCGCCACGAAATACCCCTTCAAGTTCACCACCGAAGTCTACGTCAAACCCAACACCCTCCCCTACCGCTGGGAAGACGCCCGCCCCATCACCGCGCCCGACGGGAAGTAATCTCCGGACCGCCGGCCCACTCACCCTGAGGAGCCGCCGTAGGCGGCGTCTCGAAGGGCCGGCAGTCGCTGCAAAGCAGCGAGCTTCCACAAGCACGGTCTGGAAGCGTGCCCCCTTGGCACGCTTCCAGTGGCATACCCCGCCAGAACCGGCCGATTCTGCACACGCGATTTTCGACGTGAATCTAACAATCTCAACAGCTTGCAGCGTCGAGACCGGCCGATTCCGTATATCGCAATCCTACACCCACCCAGCCCGTCGCATGATGCCTCCATCGATCCCGCAGGAGGGCAGCTGATCACTGTTCAACGGCGCGGGGTGGATGCAGGTGAGCGTGAAAGTCCGTGCCGAGCCGAAAGGTGAGGTTCGGCAGCACGCGAGGGCTGCAGCGGTGAAAGCCCCGCTGCGGCAATTCAAACCTCGCGTTTCCGGGGACCGGGCCTGAACAGCCCGACCCGCACGCCGGAGGCACATCACGTCAGGCGGGGGACAATACCGCTGTTCGAGGCCACCGACCCACCACCTGCCGGGGACGCG
>JANPNB010000151.1:0-7857 GCA_031427275.1 Alphaproteobacteria bacterium
CCGCGTTAGACTGCGGACGCGGGTAAACAACATGACATCGTCAATGGGTTTGGTCAGGAATTCATCGGCACCGGATTCCAGACCCGCGATGCGGTCGCCGCGGCTATCTAGGGCGGTAACGAGCACGACCGGAACATGTCGGGTCTCAGGGTCATCCTTTAGGCGGCGACAGACCTGAAATCCGTCCATACCCGGCATCATCACGTCTAAGAGAATGATGTCGGGCTTTTCGGATGCGGCCATGGCCAGGGCAGTAGGTCCGTCATTGGCACTGATGACCTCATAATATTCGGCGGTCAGCTTGGCTTCGAGCAGGCGGACATTGGCCTCAATGTCATCGACCACGAGGATGCGCGCCGTCATGTCGGATCACCCAGGAGTCGGCGGATGGTCTCAAGGAAATGCGTGACCGAGATTGGCTTGGAGATATAGGCCTCGCAGCCACCCTCACGAATCCGCTCTTCATCACCCTTCATGGCAAAGGCGGTGACGGCGACCACCGGTATTCCGGCCAATTCATCATCTTCCTTGAGCCACTTTGTGACTTCCAAACCGGAAATCTCGGGCAGTTGGATGTCCATCAGGATCAAATCCGGACGATGCTCACGCGCCAAGGCGAGCGCCTGCAGCCCCTCCTGGGTCTGCAGGGTCTCATAACCCTGGGCATCAAGCAGATCATGAAATAGCTTCATGTTCAGCTCGTTATCCTCGACGATGAGGACTTTCTTGGCCATTGACGTCCCGACGATGACTTCGAGGCTTGCGCGATTCGAAACGCTAACCCCACCACTTGACCCTTGATCTCACAGATATCCTTAAACTCGCGTTAGTCGCGTCTGGAACCGCTTTGACCGATAGCTCGCCGCAAATTGAGACGCCGAAACTTTCTGACCTCGGTCTGAAGGGCGATCGCCCGCTGGTCATCGTCGATGTCGACGAGGTTCTGGGGCTCTTTATGCAGGGGTTTGGGACCTATCTGGCCGATCAGGGCTTGGAGTTTCGGCTCGACAAATTCGCGTTATTTCAGAACATCTATCGGCCGGGCGAAGATCAACACCTTGAGCTCGAACTTGGCCGAGGACACTTCGACGCCTATTTCTCCGGTCCTTGCGGCGATATGCCTCTGGCACCAGGCGGCCCAGAAGCCTTGAGATCCATCGCGCGTCAGGCCCACGTCCTGATCCTGACCAATGCGCCAAGCCAGGCGCGCCAGGCGCGGAGCGCGTGGCTGCAGCGGCATGGGATGGACTATCCGCTCCTCTTGAACTCTGGCCCCAAAGGTCCATTGGTGGCCGCACTGACGCAGCAGGTCACCCTACCAGTCGCCTTCGTGGATGACTTGCTCTCCAATCTCGACTCGGTAGCCGAACACGCCCCAAGGACCGCGCGATTCCAAAGCGTGGCAGATCCGCGACTGCGGACCTTGGCCCCGGCGCGATTGGATTTTCATACGCGAATTGATGACTGGTCGCAGCTCGGCCCTGCCATTGAGGCCCATATCTCCTGAGCCCCCGGAGAAGCTTGTGCACAAAGAGCGTGCAATTGGACTTGAATTGGCGGCCCGACCGGAACAAAACATGATCTCATGATCCGAATTGGCATAGACTTCGGCGGCACAAAGATCGAGGCAGCGGCGCTCGACTCTGCGGGACGGTTCGTCGCGCGGGTCAGGTCGCCAACACCACCAGGCTATGAGGCGGCGCTAAACCTCGTCAGGGACTTGGTGATCGAGGCTGAAATGCAAGCCGGAGCCAAGGCGGCCATGATCGGCGTCGGTGGTCCAGGGTCGGTGTCACCGACCACCGGCCTGATGCGAAATGCCAATTCGACTCAGCTCAATGGGCGCCCATTTGTCGTGGACTTAGAGAAGACGCTGGAACGCCCAGTTCGATATGCCAACGACGCCAATTGTCTGGCCCTTTCGGAGGCCACAGATGGTGCCGGCCAAGGTTTCAAGACCGTATTCGCCGCAATCCTTGGTACCGGATGTGGATCTGGCGTGACCGTGGATGGCAAGGTCCAGGTCGGCCGCAATGGCATTGCCGGAGAATGGGGTCACACCCCCCTGCCCTGGCCTTCAGAGGGTGAGTATCCGGCACCCCAATGCTGGTGTGGCCGGCGCGGTTGCCTGGAATTATGGATTTCAGGGTCCGGGCTGGCGCGCGATCATGCCCAGGGTGTTACCGGCGAGGTCATCGTCGAAAGGGCCAGCGCGGGTCATCCCGACGCAACGGCGGCCCTAGACCGGTACATTGATCGCCTGGCCCGGGGTCTGGCCATAATCGCAGACATCCTTGACCCCGACGTCATCGTGCTCGGTGGCGGCATGTCCAACCTTGCTCTGCTCTACCAACGCCTGCCGAGCGCCATCGCGCCCTATGTATTCTCTGACCACTATGAAGCTCCCATCTTGCCGGCGGTCCACGGCGACTCCTCAGGCGTTCGCGGGGCAGCGTGCCTGTGGGCCGCCTCATGACCGCCCCCATGAGCGCCCTGTGCCGCGACTGCTTGAGCCAAGGCACCTTCGAGCGTCGCTGTCCGACATGCGGCTCACCGCGCCTCCTGTCCCATCCAGAGCTCGCAACCCTGTCGATGGCGCACCTAGACTGCGACGCATTCTATGCCTCGGTAGAAAAGCGAGATCGCCCCGAATATCGCGACCTACCGGTGATCGTCGGGGGTGGTGTGCGCGGCGTCGTCACCACCTGCTGCTACATCGCCCGCATCTTTGGGGTTCGCTCAGCCATGCCGATGTTCAAGGCCCTGAAGGCCTGCCCGCAAGCTATCGTCATCAGTCCCGACTTTTCGAAGTATCGCGCCGAGAGCCAGCGCATCAAGGCCATGATGCGCGACTTGACTCCCCTGGTGCAGCCACAGTCACTGGACGAGGCCTG
Source organism: Alphaproteobacteria bacterium (assembly GCA_031427275.1). GTDB lineage: Bacteria > Pseudomonadota > Alphaproteobacteria > Caulobacterales > Caulobacteraceae > Phenylobacterium. The sequence goes on from JANPNB010000151.1 coordinate 2,895, forward strand.
GATGGATCTGTCTGGCACAGAGCGGTTGCATGGCGCGCCTCCCGTCGTCACCCTGGCCCGGTTGCAGGCCCGCGTGGAGGCCGAGGTCGGGATCACCGTTTCCATCGGACTGGCACCGAACAAGTTCCTAGCGAAGATCGCGTCTGACCTCGACAAACCCCGAGGCTTTTCAGTGATAGGCGAACTGGAGGCCAAAACCTTCTTGTCAACCAAGCCGGTCGGTATTCTGCCCGGCGTCGGCCCTGCCATGGTCGCCTCTCTCGAAGCCGCCAATTTCCGAACCGTTGGCGACATCGCAACGGCAGATTTGAAGGTTTTTGCCAGCCGGTTTGGGGCGAACGGTTTGCGGCTGCATGGGCTGGCACAGGGCAAGGACACGCGCTCGGTAAACCCCGATCAGGTCCGAAAGTCGATCAGCGCTGAAACAACCTTCGCCCAGGACCTTGCCAGCTACGAGGCTTTGGATGCGCACCTCACGGGTTTAGCAGACAGAGTGGCCAGCCAAGCCCGCGCCGGAAAGGTCGGCGGCCGGGTTGTGACGCTGAAATTACGCACAAGCGACTTCAAGATCCTGACGCGACGCAAGAGCCTCTCGGCTATCACCCAAACGGCCCGAATGATTTTGGCCACGGCCCGCGACCTGTTGCTGCAAGAGCTGGCCAACGGAGCCGTCGGTCGGCGTTTCAGACTGGTGGGGGTCGGGATTAGCGAGCTTCATGAGCCCGGGCAACAGGAGGCCGATTTTTTCGCCGCCGATGAGCGCCGCGTTCTGGCCGGCGAGCAGACGGCCGATGCGATCCGTGCCCGATTCGGCGCGCTTGCCGTGACCTCCGCCAGGGCCCTGACGCGTAATTCGTCCGGTCAGGATTGAATTTTGACCCTGCAACAACCATCTGCCGACCCTAACGGGGCGATGAAACTGTGCTCAATTGCAGGTTCTGCGCTCTAGCGACGATTTCGGCCCTTCCAAACCGCAGGCTTTTCCATATCTAATCCCCGGATAGAGATGGTCCCGTGGCCATCGGCGTGTGTCGAACTCAATCGGCTTTTGATTGAGATGATCGATGCGCTTATAGTTGAAGAAAGAAGAGTTCTTAGCCTTGGTTCAAAATAGCTTTTTTGAACACATGACAAGAGCTCGGGGAGACCCCAGCGATGGCCGAGCGTAAGCAAGGTGATCAGGCGACGGGTGACCGGACGTCCGTGATCACCAAGACCAAGACGAAGACCCAAAAACCCTCGCTCTACAGGGTTCTGATCTTGAACGACGACTACACGCCTATGGAATTCGTGGTCTATGTTCTGGAGCAACATTTCCACAAGTCGCGCGAAGAGGCGACGAAGATCATGCTGCACGTCCACCAACATGGCGTTGGGGTCTGCGGTGTGTTCACCTACGAAGTGGCGGAAACAAAAGTGGCCCAGGTGGTCGATACCGCGCGGCGGCATCAGCACCCGCTACAGTGCACTATGGAAAAGGATTGAGTTCCCTTGCCGTCATTCTCAAAACCCCTGGAAGATACGCTCCACCGTGCGGTGGCCTTCGCCAATGAGCGCAAGCATGAATATGCGACGCTCGAACACTTGCTGCTGTCATTGATCGATGATGATGACGCCGCAGGCGTGATGAAGGCCTGCGAGGTCGATATGCCGGCCTTGAAGACCACGCTGACCAATTATGTGGACAACGAGCTGCGCTCGCTGGTCGTCGACGACGGCGAAGACGCCAAGCCGACGCCGAGCTTCCAACGGGTGATCCAGCGCGCGGTGATCCACGTGCAGTCATCGGGACGCGAGGACGTGACCGGAGCCAATGTTCTGGTGGCGATCTTCTCAGAGCGAGAGAGCCACGCCGCCTACTTCCTGCAAGAGCAGGACATGACCCGCTATGACGCGGTCAATTACATCGCCCACGGCATCGCCAAAAAGGCCGGCGCTTCGGAGCCCAAAACCGTTAAGGGGGCCGGCGACGAGGATGACAAGCCCGCCGTCAAGACCGGCGGCGAGGCGCTGGACGCCTATTGCGTCAATCTCAATGAGAAGGCCAAGCAAGGTAAGGTCGACCCGCTGATCGGCCGCACCAGCGAAGTTGAGCGCTGCATTCAGATCCTTTGTCGTCGCACCAAGAACAATCCTCTGTTGGTGGGTGATCCCGGCGTCGGCAAAACCGCCATTGCCGAGGGTCTAGCCCGCAAGATCATCAACGGCGAGGTGCCCGAAGTCCTGTCAGGCTCGACCATCTTCTCGCTGGATATGGGCTCGCTATTGGCCGGCACCCGCTACCGCGGCGACTTCGAAGAGCGCGTCAAACAGGTGGTCAAAGAGCTCGAAAACCATCCTGACGCCATCCTGTTCATCGACGAGATCCATACGGTCATCGGGGCCGGTGCCACTTCGGGTGGGGCGATGGATGCGTCTAATCTGCTGAAGCCCGCCTTGGCCTCAGGCAGCCTGCGCTGCATGGGCTCGACGACCTATAAGGAGTTCCGTCAACACTTTGAAAAAGATCGGGCTTTGGTTCGCCGCTTCCAGAAGATCGACGTCAATGAGCCGACCGTGGAAGACACCATTAAGATCCTCAAAGGCCTGAAAACCTATTACGAAGAGTTCCACAAACTCCGCTACACCAACGACGCCATCAAGGCTGCCGTCGAGCTCTCGGCCCGCTACATCACCGACCGCAAATTGCCCGACAAGGCCATCGACATCATCGATGAGGCCGGGGCCAGCCAGATGCTGCTGCCCGAGGGCAAACGCAAAAAGATCATCGGCCTGAAAGAGGTCGAGGCCGTCGTCGCCAAGATCGCCCGCATTCCGCCAAAGTCGGTCTCCAAGACCGATACCGAAGCGCTCAAGCAACTGAACGACGATCTGAAGCGCGCCGTCTACGGCCAGGACGACGCCATCGAGCAACTCTCGTCGGCGATGAAGATGGCCCGTGCCGGTCTCCGCGATCCTCAAAAGCCCATCGGTTGCTACCTATTCTCCGGCCCCACCGGCACCGGCAAGACCGAAACCGCCCGGCAGCTTGCGCTCACCATGGGCATCGAACTCCTGCGCTTCGACATGAGCGAATATATGGAGCGCCATACGGTCAGCCGCTTGATCGGTGCGCCTCCCGGCTATGTCGGCTTCGACCAGGGCGGCCTGCTCACCGACGCCGTCGATCAACACCCTCACTGCGTGGTGCTGCTCGACGAAATCGAAAAAGCCCACCCCGATGTGTTCAACATCCTGCTCCAGGTCATGGACCATGGCGTGCTGACCGATTCCAATGGCAAGAAGGTCGACTTCCGCAATGTGGTCCTGATCATGACCACCAATGCCGGAGCCTCGGACGCCCAGCGCAACTCCATCGGCTTTGGTCGCGGCAAGCAGGACGATGAGGTCGATGAGGCCCTGAAACGCCTATTCACCCCAGAATTCCGCAACCGCCTCGACGCCGTGGTCGGCTTCAAGTCCTTGAACCAGGACGTCATTCGTCAGGTGGTGCTGAAATTCGTCATGCAGCTTGAGGCCCAACTCGCCGACCGTCACGTGACCATCGAAACCAGTGAAGACGCCACCGACTGGCTGGCCAAAAACGGCTTCGACGAACTCTACGGTGCCCGCCCTCTGGCCCGCGTTATCCAGGACAACATCAAGAAACCCCTGGCCGACGAGATCCTGTTCGGCAAGCTGATCAAGGGTGGCCACGTCAAGGTCGTACTCAAAGACGGCAAGCTAGCCTTCGAGATTGAGGGCGAAGAGCGCGAGCCTGGGGCACCGACGATTGAGGGGCCTGGTGCAAAGACTGTCACGCCGGAATTGGCGAACTAAGAAGCCGTCCTCACTGCCGCTCACCTCGCCAGGGTGCGGATCATAAGGGTTCCTTGACAGGGCACAGGGTCAGTTCCAGACACGTCCATGGCCTTACGACTCATTGGATCGCCCCGTTCGCGCTCGATGCGCGTGCTTTGGATGCTTGCGGAGCTGGGACTTGAATACGCCCACGAGCCGCTGGAGTGGTCTGATCCCGCTTTGAAAACATCCGATTTCTTGGCGCTCAATCCGGCAGGCACCGTCCCGACCTTGATTGATGACGGCTTCGCGCTTTCGGAGTCTCTGGCGATCAATCTTTATTTGGCTAAAACATATGGCGCTCCACAGTTCTACCCGGCGGAGGTTCAGGGCGAGGCGGAGGCTTTGCGTTGGACACTCTGGGCGCAATGGGCGTTGGAACCTTGGGTGCAACGCCATGCCTTTATGGCCCCCCTGCATGAGCGCGCTGGGGACTTACTGGACGAGCGCGTGCGAGACGCCATGGTGGTGCTCGAGCGTGTGCTCCATGAGCGGCAATGGCTTTGCAGCGAGGATTTCAGCATCGCCGACTTCAATGTTGCCTGCGTGCTGTCGCCGTCTCGCGCCGCGAATGTTGATTTCACTTCGTCGCCTTGCGCACGCGATTGGCTGACACGCTGCTATGCCCGGCCAGCGGCGGTGGCTACACGGGCGCGGTACGGCTAGTCCCTCGTGACCTTAGTGTCTTCTTGGTTAAAATGGTGCGACATCCGGGCTCAGCCAATCGGAAGTTACGAACTTAAGGTGACGCTGTATGAAATTGGACACGCTAGTCCCGCCGGCACCCAAACTGTTTCTAACACCAAGCCCACGAAGTACTCAAAGTTTACGAAGTTGAACCAGGGTCAGCGCTCGCACTCTTCGTGCCTACCCTTCGTAACCTTGGGGTCTTCGTGGTTTGATGGGGCGCAACACATCATGTGCTCGCCTCGCAGAACGCCCCTCCCCGTCATCCTAGGCCTAGTGCCTAGGACCCCTCTCTCAGCGGGCACTGAAGTGCAGGACGGAACCCAGCCTCGCCATCCCTCTCAGAAGTTCCGGCGAGAGGGGCCCTAGGGACAAGCCCTAGGGTGACGGTTGGGGGTAATCCTGGACCGCCCGATCCCCCTGATTTTCGTGTCCT
>JANPNB010000152.1:0-3002 GCA_031427275.1 Alphaproteobacteria bacterium
GGTCTCCCTGACCTGTACGAAAAGATTCAAAAGTTTTTCTCGGAACATACGAATTTCAGGCGCCCTGGCAGAAACTTCAATTTGACGAGCGTGCAGGGTAAAGACGTCGAGGATGCCAAGGCATTGATGTTTGATCTTGGACAAACGATCGGGCTTGATCGGGTCATGTGTGATCGCGTCCTCGACATGGCGGGAAACCCTATCTCAGGCTTGCGATTCATGACGGCTCTAGCTTTGCAGGCACGGAAGATATCCACTCTGGAGCAAAGGGGTCTGCTGACTCTGCCGCACTCGGCGGTTAAAGAGCAGGACCCTGGAGACGAGGGATCAGCTAGTTCGCCTGAACAAACCCTAGGGTGAAGTGACTGGGCTGCGGAATCCTGACAAGCCCGTCTAGTTGGGGCTCAATCGTCTGGGTAAGGCTGATTGGGGAGGTCACCCTGGCTCCGCCAACCAGTTGGCCGACCGCATTTCCTGCAGTCTCGAGGCCGTGCGCTCGAACTCGAACGAGCCGTCGCCTGCCGGATAAAGCGCCACGGGGTCGGCTTCGGCCAGCACGATTAGGCGCGTGCGGGCCTCGTAGAGGGCGTCGATGAGGATGACGAAGCGGCGTGCTTCTTCGCGGCGGTTGGCGGTGAGTTTGGGGAGGTCTTCCAGAAAGATGGTATGGAACCGCGCGGCCATGGCCACATAGTCGTTGGGGCCAAGCGCCACTGAGCAAAGGCTGGCGAAACTGGCACGCAGCATGCCACCAAACGCGTGGGGCAGGTGGAGCTTGCGACCCAGGACCTCCAGGGTTTCACCAATTTCCTCGTCTTGGCCCAGCATGTCGCGCCACAGCGCCGCGAAACTGCGCTGGTGGTCGGGGTCGTTGGGTGAGAACCAGGTGCCCGCTGCGCGCAGGCGGTCCAGGCGATAGTCGTGGGCACCGCCCACCGAGACCACCTCCAGGCGGTCCTTCAGTTCAGCGATAAAGGGCAGAAACAGTTGGCGATTGATACCGTCCTTGTAGAGATCATCGGGCACGCGGTTTGAGGTGGCGACCAGGGTCACGCCCCGGGCAAACAACGCCTCGAACAGGCGACCCAGGATCATGGCATCGGCAATGTCGGTTACCTGGAACTCGTCGAAGCAGAGCAAGCGGGCTTGTGCCGCGACAATGTCAGCAACGGGGGCGATGGGGTCGTCACCCTTGGCCTGACCGAACTGGGCTTTGCGGGCGGCAGGGTCTGCCTTGCGCCAATCGCCAATCAGGCCGTGGATTTCGCCCATGAAGACGTGGAAATGTGTGCGCCGTTTGGCCTTGATGGACGAGGTCTCGAAGAACAGGTCCATCAGCATGGACTTGCCCCGTCCCACCGGCCCCCAGAGATAGACCCCGCGCTGGCTCTCGGGCTTCCTGAACAAGGCCGCTAGGCGCCCGGGTTCGGAGGCTTCCAGGTCGTTCTCAAGGCGGATGAGCGCGGCCAATCCCGCCGCCTGGGCGGGATCAGGCCGCAGCGCACCGGCGGCGATCCGGGCCTCATAGGCCGACTGTAGAGGCGAGGCCAAGGCTGCGCTAACTAGCGCATGGTCGGGATAATGAAGGAAGAGTCGCCCACGTCACCCTCTGGCCAGCGGGCAGTAATGGTCTTGACCTTTGTGTAGAATTTTACACCTTCCAAGCCGTGTTGGTTGGTGTCGCCGAACGCGGAGCGCTTCCAGCCGCCAAAGGTGTGATAGGCCACCGGCACCGGTATCGGCACATTGATGCCGACCATGCCGACCTGGACGCGACTGGCAAACTCGCGCGCCGCACGGCCATTGCGGGTGAAGATGGCCACGCCGTTACCGTATTGATGCTTGGACGGCAGATCGACAGCCTCCTCGAAGCTCTCAGCGCGGACGATCTGCAATACGGGCCCGAAGATTTCTTCCTGATAGGTCTTCATGGTCGGCTTGACCTGATCAAACAGGCTAGGTCCGATGAAGAAACCCTGCTCATAGCCTTGTAGGGCAAAGCCGCGACCATCAACGACAAGCTCGGCACCCTCGTCCTGGCCCATTTGGATATAATCGCTGATCTTCTGCTTGTGGGCGGCGGAGACCACCGGGCCATATTGGGCGGCGGGGTCCGACGAGATACCGACCTTCAGGGTCTCGATCTCGGCCAACACCTTTTCGCGCAGGGCCACAGCGGTCTTGGCTCCAACGGGCACCACCACCGGCAATGCCATGCAGCGCTCGCCTGCCGAGCCATAGGCCGCGCCGATGATGTCCTTAACCGCTTGGTCGAGATCGGCGTCGGGCAGGATGATGCCGTGGTTCTTGGCCCCCCCCATGGCCTGGACGCGTTTGCCGTGCGCCGTGCCTTGCGAATAGACGTAGGCGGCGATGTCGGAGGAGCCGACGAAGCTGACCGCAGCGATGGCGGGGTGCTGCAAGATGGCGTCGACCGCCACCTTATCGCCGTGCACCACATTGAGCACGCCCTTGAGGTCCATGCCCAATTCGGCCCCGGCCTGCATGAAAAGCTCACCCAGGCGAACCGGCAGGCTGGGGTCTTTCTCGGATGGCTTGAGGATGAAGGTATTGCCCACGGCAATGGCAATGCCGAACATCCACATGGGGATCATGGCCGGGAAGTTGAACGGGGTGATGCCTGCGGCGACGCCTAGCGGCTGGCGCATGGAATAGACGTCGATGCCGGGACCTGCGCCCTCGGTATATTCGCCCTTGAGGACGTGCGGGATGCCGCAAGCGAACTCGATGACTTCCAGGCCGCGCTGGATGTCGCCCTTGCTGTCAGCGACGACCTTGCCGTGCTCGGAGGAGAGCAGTTCGGCCAGCGGCTGCATCTGACTCTCGACCAGCCGCTTGAACTCAAACATTACTCGCGCCCGCCGCTGAGGATTTGTCGCGGCCCAGGCGGGTTGGGCACGGAGTGCCGCCTGCACGGCGAGGTCCAGTTCGGCAGGCGTGGCCAGGGCGACACGCGCCTGGACCAAACCGGTATTTGGATC
>JANPNB010000153.1:0-6628 GCA_031427275.1 Alphaproteobacteria bacterium
CATCACTGAATTTGGCGGCCGCCACCTTTAACAAACATCAGACCGATAAAGCCGATGACCAACAAGATAATAATGGTGGCAAACCCGCCCTGCTGGGTGTTCGTCAAATTGGTTCCCCAATTGACCATCATCGGACCCAGCCAGCCCGTCGCCACGCCCGACAGCGCATAGACCCCGAAGAAAGCCCCCGTCTGGGCCGGCGGTGTCAGGCGTGTCAGCAGGGTGCGGGCCGAGGCGTATTGCGCGGTGATGAAGATCGCATTGTTGAAGCCGATCAGCAGGAAGATCACCTCCGGCAGGGTGCGGAAGATCGGTCCGTCCCAAACCGGCACGGCCGTCGCCGCGTCATAGGCCCAGAAATAGAGAATTCGGTCCGGAGCCATGCCAAGGAACCCAATGATACCCAGGATCGACATAAAGATCGAAACGCGCACGGAGTTTTTCGGGCCAATTCCGGCGTCCATCCAGCGCCCCACATAGCCGCCGAACACGGCCAGAATCGACAGGATGATCCCATAGCCCAGCATCTCGAGGGCCTGCCATTTCATCACCCCGATGGCGTAGATCCCGGCATAGATCAGCACCGCATTCATGCCATCGACAAAGAACATCCGGCTGCCCAGATAGATGGCGGCGTCCTTATGCTGGCGGACCGTCTTGACCATGGTCCAAAGCTGGCTCGCCCCATTGCGAAAGGCCCGAAGCACTGAAATTCCGGTCGGCTCAGCATCAGGCGTGAACAGGAACAGTGGCACTGCGCCGATCGCAAAAATCCCCGCCGCCATCAGGGCGACCACCCGTTCATGCTCATGTGTTGCGGTGCTTAGGCCAAACAGCGGTTCCTTGGGCACCCAGGCCCAGTCCACCTTGCCCGGTAAAGCAAAGGCCCAGGCTGTGAAACCCAAGGCCACCACGGAGAACAGATTGCCAAGCGCCAGGGCCAAGCCCGATGCGATGTGAGCGCCCTTCATCCCCGCCGCTCGGATCAGCAGAGAGTTGTGCAAGACCTCCGAGAATGAGAACCCGACGCCGATCAAGGTGATCAGCAGCATGGTGCTCACCACCGACAAACCGCTGAGGTCGGGCTTAGCCCACCAAAGCGCCACCATCATCGGCACCATGGCCGCCACGATCAAGCCGAGCCAAAACTTGCGCCGCCCCAACTGGTCGATAGAGGCCCCCAGCAAAGGCGCGGTCAGCATGACGATCCAGCCCTGATACTGGCTCCACTGCGAAATCACCGCCTGACCCTTGACCGGATCGCCCACCATGATCGACGCCACGTAGGGCGAGAACATGTAGATGGTGACCAGAATGATGTAGGGATTTCGAGCCCCCTCAAACAGCGACCAAGACGCCCCGCCGCGGGTCAGCTTGCCGTCGCCCCCCAATTCGCCGGTGATAGCTGAATCGACGACGGCTGACGCTCCGTGGGTCTCCACGGTGGTCGTGGGCTCTGACACTGGCAATGACTCCCCTTTGGCCACGTCGTTTGATCGCGCAGCGCGGGGTGACGTTAGCGGCTTGGCGCGGGATGTAGAGTCTCAATCGCACTTGGGTGCCAACTTCGCGTGATCTTCGTCTCGACTCTGCGGCGCTTGCGTTGGATGATCGGTGAAAATCATAATCTATAGGGAGCGAGATCATGGGTCTGCTGGACGGTAAGGTTGCCATCATCACCGGCGCGGGCGGCGGCTTGGGTGAAGCCTATGCTAAACTTTTCGCCAAAGAGGGGGCATCGGTCGTGGTCAATGATCTCGGCGGGGCTCGCGACGGCTCAGGCGATGGCTCGCGCTCGGCCGCGCAAAAGGTGGTCGATGAGATCATCGCCGCGGGCGGCAAGGCCGTGGCCAACGGTGACGATGTCTCCACCATGGCCGGCGGCGAAAACATCGCCAAGACCGCCTTGGACAATTACGGCCAAATCGACATCCTGGTCTGCAATGCCGGTATCCTGCGCGACAAGTCTTTCGCCAACACGTCGGAGGCCGATTGGGACCTAGTGGTCAAGGTCCACCTCAAGGGCACCTATTGCTGCACCATGCCGGTGTGGAAATGGATGAAGGACAACGGCAAGCCCGGGTCCATCGTCATGACCTCGTCAGGCTCTGGCCTCTACGGCAATTTCGGCCAGTCCAACTACGGTGCGGCCAAGGCCGGGATATACGGCTTCATGCGCGTACTTTCCATAGAGGGGCGCAAGTACGGCATCCGTGTCATGGCCCTGGCTCCGGGGGCCTTCACGCGCATGACCGCCGACTTGCCCGGCCGTGTCGGTCGCGAACCCGACCCCATGAGCCTGCCTGACAATATCGCGCCGGGCGTGCTCTACATGGTCTCAGACCTTGCCGCCGATCACTCCGGCAAGGTGCTGGGCGTCTCCCAACGCGGCGTGCGCGAGATCAAGATGATGGAAACAAGTGGCTTCAACCCTGGCAAGCCCTACACCGCTCAAGACGTCGCCGATCATGCTGCGCAGGTATTCTTCGCCGATAGCAAAGAGCGGACGGCATCGGGTGCCTAGTCAGCAGGGAAGCTGCACTGCATTTTGAGTCAGATTCGTCACTTGAATGAGAACCGATGAGCGAAAACTTTGTGCTGCTGTCGGGATGTTCCGGCGGTGGCAAGTCCACCTTGCTGGCGGAGCTCCAAAGCCGTGGGCATCACGTGGTCGAAGAGCCGGGTCGGCGGATTGTGCAGCAAGAACTCGAAGAAGGCGGCCGCGCCCTGCCCTGGGTCGATGGGGCGGCCTTCGCGCGACGCGCCGTCGAGATGGCACTATCGGACCGGAAGGCCTCGATGGACTGGCCAGGGTGGGTCTTCTTCGACCGCGGCCTGATTGATGCCGCCTCAGCGTTACAGACCACTACCGGGGAACCTGCGCGCCTGCATCTGGGCACGGCGCACCGCTACAATAAGAGGGTTTTCCTGGCACCGCCTTGGCGGGAAATCTATGTGACCGACGCGGAACGTCGGCAGGGCTTTGAACAAACCCTTCCCGAGTTCGAGCGGTTGGAGCGTCACTATCCAACACTCGGCTATGAGGTGATCATGTTGCCAAAAGTGTCCGTGCAGGAGCGCGCCGACTTTGTTCTGGCGGCTCTATCAGGCTGAAGTCGGCTTAGTCGAATGCCGCCAACCGAGCGTCCAGTCTCTCCCGCACCTTCGGCCATTCGTCGGCGAGAACCGAGAAAATCACCGTATCGCGGATGCGGCCCGTCCAGGTGACCCGGTCCTGACGGAAGATGCCTTCCTGCACGGCTCCCAACTTCAACACCGCAGCGCGTGAGCGCCCGTTGATGGCGTCGACTCGAAAGGCAACACGCCGGGCTCCGGACGCAAAGGCGTCTTCCATGATCAAGCGCTTGGCGGCTGGATTGGTCGGGCCACCGCGAAAGTCTGGATGATAATAGGTGCCGCCGATCTCGCACCCCGCGCTGGCTGCATCAAAATTGGCATAGCAGGTAATACCGACACAGCGACCCGCCACAACGACAGCAAAGTGGAGCGTGCGCTCCGCAGCGAGATCCAATTTCATCCTCTCCCAGATTGGATCGAAATGTTCTCCGGCCATTGAGTAGGGATAGAGGTCGATCCAGAGCGCGGGGTCGGCGTTGCAGGCAGCGCGAAGGTCTTCTTTGTGATCTTCGGAGAACGGCTCCAACCGCACGAACCGGTTCTCTAAGGTTTTGAGTTCGAGCTTCATGCCACCCCTCCCACAAACAATCGCGCCGCCTGGATCAAATAGCTGATCCCCACCGCCGTGACGATCCACCGGGTCCAGCGCTTGAAGTCCACATCGCTCAGCCGGTCCAGGATCACTCCCCCCACCGCCGTCCCGGCCATGGACAGCGGTACGGCCATTGCAAATAGCCACCAGGGCGGCAAGCCCTCGCCGTGGGCGGCGATGAGCGGCGCGCCATAGACCACAATCTTTGCCAGGTGGGCGAACACCTGAGTGGCGGCCTTGGTGGCCACGATCACATGCCGCGTCAGCTCGGTACGAACGAAGAATATGTCGAGCAAGGGTCCCGCCACCCCCGCCGTCAGGTTCACCCCGGTGACCATCAAACCGGAAAGCAACGCTTGCGGTGGCTTGGCCGCGTCCAGAGCGATCCACGATTTCGGCAACCAAAGAATGGCTGGCAACAGACCCATGAAGAGAAACAGCGCCGGCTTAGACGGCGTCAGCGCGATCAGCGAGATAATCACCCCCGCCGCTAGTGACCCCACCGCATACAGCCCGACGATCCGCCAGTTGACGTGCTGGCGATGCAGAACCGCCCGCCAGCCATTGGCCACAAGTTGCAGCAGCCCATGCGTCACAAAGGCCGCCGATACGGGCAGCACCAAGGCCAACCCCCCCATTAGGACGAGGCCGCCCGCCATGCCGAAAATGCCTGAAAGGGTGGCGGTCAGAAACGCCAATATCGCTACAAAGAGAGCCACCAAGGTGCTCATGGGTCGTCCTCCGGGCGCGCCGCAAGAGGTGGACACAGGCCACCACCGGTCGCGATTGAGCGGCCCTACTGCGGCAGGGCCTTGTAGAAGACCGTCGTCGCGCACAGGGCTCCGTCGGGCATCAAGGCATAGTCTGGAATGGAGCCTACGGCCACCCACCCATTGCGGCCATACAGCCGCTCGGCATCACCGCCGGTCACCGTGTCGAGCACCAGAACGGTCCGTCCCATCTCCCGTGCCGCGACCTCGGCCGCCGCCAATAGAGCCTCGCCAACACCCTTACGTCGCGCACTGCGGTGCACCAACATCTTGGCGATGTCGGCCCGGTGCGGCTGATTGGGCGGCCAAGCCGGGATCACCTGCACCACACCGCAGATGCCAGCCTCATCCTGCGCCACCAGGATAGCGCGGCCATCCTGCGCCGCGATCTCGCCCTGCCAAAAGACGACCGCCTGGGCCCGGGTCAAGTCCGCCATGAAACTGACCGACGCCCCACCAGAGACGCAATCCATCAAGACGTTGGCCAGTGCCGTCACCGCTGAATGCGCGTCTTCAGACGACAGTCGGTTTATCGCGATGGAATTCGTCATTTTGGCCGTTGGCTAGGTGCAAGGGGAATCAATTGCCAAACGTCGGGTCGGATCGAAGGTCAGCCAGCACGCTTGGTTCTGACGTCTTGGCGGCGAACATCGCCGGCAAGCAGAACGCCGAAGTCGCCGCCTGATCGTTTGCTGTGTCGCTGAACCAGTCAGTTGATCATTAGTCACAAGTATAGACTTCCCACGATATTCGGCGAGAAGCCTAACTCAGGTCGAGCACTCTGCCTACTTCGTGGCTAGCTTGGTGATGTCGGCGCAGACCGCTTTGACCAGGGCCTTGTCGTCCTCACTAGCGACCTTTTTGGGGGTCTCAGAACGCCAAGCCGACGGAACCTGAAGAGGCTTCTTCGGGGAATAGCCGGCGATGAAGATCATGTTTCCGGCTTTGCAGTCCAAAGCCACGACCGACCCTGCGCCATCAGCGGCACCGGGAGCTGAGGGTCCGACTCGCGGGTTGGCACCCACCTTGCCAAGGGCCGTTAAAACGACGACCCGCTTAGAGACCGCATCTCGATACGAGTAGTCGGCGTCATAAGACCATTGAACACTGTTAGGGCTGACCGCCGAATAGCCTTTCCAGGTTTCAGCCTGGGCGGAAAACCCCAAAGCCAAGCTCGAAAGTGCGGCAAGCGTAACGACGCGACGCATATGATTATCCTTGAAAAGTTCAAATTCCCTCGGCGCTGACCCTAGCGACCGTGAGCGGCGCGGTCCAATCGGTTTTCAAGGCATCGTCATTTTTGGGTCCGACTTCCTTGACTCTGGCAGGGTGTAACCTTACCTCCCGCCCGTCGTTAGCACTCAAGGGCCTCATGTGCTAACAAGGGCCCACAGCTGACACATCTGCATTTTAACCGTTCCAAACGGAGAGAACGAACATGGCGTTTCGCCCCCTGGGAGACCGCGTGCTGATCAAGCGCGTTGAAGAAGAAGAGAAGACCAAGGGCGGGATCATCATTCCCGACACCGCCAAGGAAAAGCCGCAAGAAGGCGAAGTCATCGCCGTCGGCCCCGGTACCAGAGATGACAGTGGTAAAGTTCAGCCGCTCGATTTGAAAAAAGGCGACAAGATTCTGTTTGGCAAATGGTCAGGCAGCGAAGTCAAAATCGACGGTCAGGACATGCTGATCATGAATGATAGCGACGTCCTGGGCGTGGTCGAATAGCCACCTCCTCCGCTCTCCTCCCTCCCACAACACACAGAAAGAGCTGAACGAACATGGCCGCTAAAGACGTCTATTTCGCCTCCGACGCCCGCGATAAAATGCTGCGCGGCGTCAATATCCTCGCCAACGCCGTCAAGGTGACCCTGGGCCCCAAGGGTCGTAACGTGATCATCGAGAAGTCCTTCGGCGCCCCGCGCTCCACCAAGGACGGCGTCTCGGTCGCCAAGGAAATCGAACTGTCTGACCGCTTCGAGAACCTCGGCGCGCAGATGATCCGCGAAGTCGCCTCTAAGACCAACGACAAGGCCGGCGACGGCACCACCACTGCAACCGTGCTGGCTCAGGCCATCGTGGTTGAGGGCGCACCAGTACTGACCTAGACTTAAAATCTCGCAGGGAGAT
>JANPNB010000154.1:0-2625 GCA_031427275.1 Alphaproteobacteria bacterium
CATTGGCCACGGTGGCGACGCTGTCGCCCAGAACCTGGCCGCGATCCGTGACCGTCTGCGAGACGTGCCACCAGCGCACGGGCTTGTCGTTCTGCGTGAACGCCGCCAGCGCAGTCTTGCCGAGGCTGTTGCCCGCGTCGAACGCATCGCCGAACAGCTTCTTGTTCTGCTGCACGAAGGTCGGCGTTAATTTCTGTCCGTCTTCCGTGACGACGATCAGCACGTTGGCCTTGCAGCCCGGCTCGCCGACCTTCAGGTTGAGACTGATCGCCCGCATCGCGATACGGTCGAGCATCGCTTGCGAAGCGTCCGGCTTGAGCCCGACGACGCCGGGGCACACCTTGTCTTCCCAGCGTGACAGCTGACCGAGCTTGCCCGGCTCCATGAGTTCGTGAACGAAGTCGCGCATGCGCTCGGGCTGGATACCAGTGATGGTGATCCGGTCATTGCCTTCGGCGCTGTCTGGCGTGGGGGTCTGCGCCATGGCTGGCGCAACATAAAGAGCGCCGGCAAGGAGGCCGACGGCAAGTTTCGAGGGAATCCGTATCATCGCTTCTGTCTCTTTTCTTTATGACGACTAACACGCTGATCCCGTCTCTTGTTGCCATGTTTGCAGGTCAGAGACGAGCCCATAAGCAGATTTTGGCTACGCCAGCTTTATGCCCAACAACCAGTCGGCCTTGGCCAAAGGGAGTATATGCGCTAACTAATCAATATCCACATATGTACAACTGGTTGTACAATTTGATGATACTTCTGTCAAGGCGTCATCGTGATCGACGCGAGCTACACGGAAGCGTCCGCCCCGCAGTCGGGATGAGCGTGGACTTAAAGGGAAGGTTGGCTGGACTTGGCTGATTTCGCGGACGAACTAGGGGCCGGATATTTGAACTTGGTCGTGAGGCGCGTAAGCCAGCGCATCGCGGCGGCGGGCGACGCCTATATGCGTCAAACAGGAATTTCCACGAGAGCAACGTCAACGGCCATTCTCGCCTATGTCGCGCGTCATGAGAACACTGCGATCGCCGACATAGCTCAGGCTCTGGGCTATTCACATCAAGCAGTCGCCAAAGCGGTGGAAGCGATGGAAAAGGCGGGGCTGATGCAGAGCAGCGCCACCAAGGAAGATCTTCGCAAGAAGCTCATCGCGTTGACACGGGAAGGGCGTCGAGACGCCGAACTCGTCGAACGCGTCGCACAGCGCGCGGCGATCGTGTTCGACGAGGTCTTTGCTGAAATCGGCGTGGACGTTTTCAAGGCACTCCGGTCATTTGAAGACGCACTGGACCGCAGGCCGCTGGTTGGACGGTTGCTGGAACACGGCACAAGCGACAAGCGCGGCCGTTCACGCGCGAAGAAGACCTAGACCGACCGATCTAGGCTCCAGACGGGATCGTCTCATGTGGCGGCTCGAGCTCGTCTTGAAGAGCCATCACTTCGCCGATCGCTCTGTTTATGCGCAATTGCCGAATTCTATAAGAATTTGGAAAAGAAATAGAGCCGCGACTGCCTCCAGCCCCTGACAATGTCCAGAGGTCAGGACAAAAATTTCATCCTTCCGTCCTAACACTTGCGAGCGTACCAGCCGCGCCCGTTCGGGACCGGAACACGGTTCGCGGCAGAAGGCACACAGGATGGGCGACGCTTCGTCTGTTGGCGGCGCAGCTCACGCAACGGGAGACAAGCCGGGGACCGCAAGGTTCTGGGCGCTCGCGTTGGGGTCTGTCGGCGTGGTGTTCGGCGACATCGGCACCAGCCCGCTCTACGCGTTCAAGGAATCGATCCGCCACATGAACGTCGCCCGCGGCGGCGCTCTTGTCCCCGAGGATGTGCTCGGCGTCATCTCGCTCATGGTCTGGTCGCTCATCGTGGTCGTCACGACGAAATACGTGTTGCTGCTGACGCGGCTCGACAACCGCGGCGAGGGCGGCACGCTCTCCCTCATGGCGCTGGTCCAGCGCATGGTCGGTCGGCGCACGCCGCTTCTTTTTCTTGTCGCGATCTGCAGCGCCGGCATGTTCTTCGGCGATGCGCTGCTGACGCCCGCCGTCTCGGTTCTCTCGGCTGTCGAGGGTCTTGCCGTCATTCCGGAACTGAAAGGCCATGTCGAGCCGTTCATCCTGCCCGTGGCGCTCACCCTGCTGGCCGGTCTCTTCCTGATCCAGAAGAAGGGCACCACCGTTGTCGGCCGCGTCTTCGGCCCGGTCTGCCTTGTCTGGTTCATCACGCTGGGCGCGCTCGGCATCTATCACATCGTGCAGGACGGATTTGGCATCTTCTCGGCGCTGAGCCCGCACCATGCCGTGCTGTTCCTGCTCACACACCAGATGCTCGGCTTCGTCGTGCTCGGCTCGGTCTTCCTGACCGTGACCGGCGCCGAAGCGCTCTACGCCGACATGGGCCATTTCGGGCGCAAGCCGATCGCCGTGACGTGGACATGGCTGGTGCTGCCCTGCCTCGCCCTCAACTATCTGGGCCAGGGCGCCATGGTCCTGGCGCATCCGGAAACCACCGAGAACCCGTTCTTCATGATGGCGCCCGACATGCTGCAAGCGCCGCTGGTCATTCTCGCCACCCTGGCGACGATCGTTGCGAGCCAGGCCGTCATCACCGGCGCCTTCTCGC
>JANPNB010000155.1:0-1693 GCA_031427275.1 Alphaproteobacteria bacterium
GGTTTACTGCCGCGCCATTAGCACACTGCCTCTCTACGCACATTTTATACTTCATCGGACACTCTTTGCTTGCTATATTATTTTTTGTCGTACACTAGTAAAAGAAAATCAAAAACTTATTCCATCACTACTCTTAATTGATTTCGCAGGCCACTAAAACTGATCAACTCCACGCCTGTGCTGCCTATAAACATCTTGGCCTGTATCCTTACCGGTATCTTGTTTTTATCATCAGAAAGCCAACATGTGATTGAATTTTCTCCATCAAAAATTTTATTGTCAGGCATGATAGGCACCAATTTAAGACAAGGTATAATTCCTATACTGGTTTTCACCTTCTCTTTGCCTGAATAGATGATCTTCATATTATAGGGAGTATCTTCAAAGAACCCTGAGATAGCCAGCGTATCTCCCTTCTTATACTTTGTAAAATCAATAACACGTAAATAAAGAAACCCTCCTAGCATATCTCTTACATGAGCCGGGGTTGGATAAAATTTAGGTTCTCCATAAATGCCGGTCTTTTTATCCATCACCTTCACCTCAGCTTGCAGTTTGTCATGATCATAAGAGATGATCTCATCCTTTCGGTAGTTACCTTCTTTGATTTTTCGATAGGAAACGTGGGTGACCAAAGCAGCCGTGTCGATGTAGGCGCCCCAGGTATCATTTACTTTCGTTATCCAGGAAACAAACCCCAGTGTTTCGCCATGGACATCCACCTTATAGGATGGTCGTGAGTTTATAGTAAAGATTTTTTTATCGACTATGGTTGATGCTTTGCCTACGGTGAAGAATCCAAAGTTAACCCGGTAGTCAAGCACCTCCCCCGTTCCAAAACTCGTGTTCTTTATAGGAATGAAGTCCTTTCTTTTCTCACCTGAAAAAGAAGCGAGAAACAACACCATCAGGAATCCTTTAAACAGAAGTTTCATACTTAAAAGTAATCTTTGGAAGATAGAATGACAAAGCACATGCCAACACTAGACCGAAACATTGTTTTCCCGCAAGGCATCATTCAAAGAGGTCTTTTTATCAGTGCTTTCCTTTCGGGTGCCGATGATCAAAGCACACGGCACCTGGTACACACCGGCAGCAAATTTCTTGGGTATGGTACCTGGAATTACCACAGAACGAGGAGGCACATACCCTTTATATTCTATCGGCTCCGGATTAGTCACATCGATGATTTTTGAACTCGCGGTGAGCACCACATTGGCACCTAACACGGCCTCTCTACCAACTCTCACACCTTCCACAACAATGCAACGAGACCCTACAAAAACATTGTCTTCAATGATTACAGGCGCTGCCTGAATCGGCTCTAAAACACCACCTAAACCAACACCTCCACTGAGGTGCACATGCTTTCCAACCTGAGCACAGCTTCCTACCGTAGCCCACGTATCGACCATGGTTCCCTCATCTACATAGGCTCCAATGTTTACATAGGATGGCATCAAAATCACGCCTTTATTCACAAACGATCCATGTCTGGCAATCGCGTGTGGAACGACTCTTACACCCAAATTTTTGTAGTCTTTTTTTAAGGCAATTTTATCGTGAAACTCAAACGGGCCAACTTCAATAACTTCCATTTGCTGGATCGGGAAATACATGATCACGGCCTTCTTAATCCACTCATTTACCTTCCAGTTTTCACCATCCGGTTCGGCAACCCTAAGCTTGCCTT
>JANPNB010000156.1:0-14344 GCA_031427275.1 Alphaproteobacteria bacterium
CAGGAAGAGGGCTAGACCTCTCCGCAGATTGGACACAAACGCCCTCACCCCAGCGGGTACCGCACCGGCGGCCCCGTCACGACCTGCCCTTCCACCCACACCTCAATCACATCCCCATTGCCAATCTCGGCTACCCCAAGCGCGTGGCCAAATCGGTGCTCCATGAGGGCGTGGATGGCGTAGCCGTGGGTGACGGCGATCAGCGGGCCATCGGTCACCGCCAGCACCTCGCTCAAGGCTTCCCAGCAGCGAGCGGCGATGGTGTCTAGGCTCTCGCCGCCATGCCCCGCCTCATCCAGCGCAGTCAGCTGGTGCTCGACCATGTGCTGGCGCACATCGGCATAGGACATGTCCTCCATCCAGCCGAACTCGGCCTCGCGGACGCGGGGGTCGTGCGACGGGGTCCAGCCGCAGAGGGCGGCGATCTCGCCTGCGGTGCTGCGGGCGCGCGAGAGGGGACTGGCGATCAGCGTCGCGGGGCCAATGTTCTGGGAGGCGACGAAGGCGGCGACCCGCTTGGCCTGCTGGTGGCCGACCTCGCTTAAGGGTGAATCGCCCTTGCCCTCAAGACGCCCCTCGGCATTGGCCCGGGACTGACAATGGCGAACGAGCAGGATCTGGCGGGGCATGGCCCTCAATGACGTGAACGGTAATTGGGCGTCAAGCGGGGGGAAGAATTAGGGCTATCCGAACACCGCCGCCCGGCTAAGCTCACCCCATGAACCCGCGCATCTATGTCCTGACCCTGGTCACCTTCGCCTTCGGGTCTGGCGCGTTCATCTTTGCGGGCATGCTGGAGAAGCTGGCGGCTGACCTTGGGGTGTCCACAGCCGTGGCAGGCCAACTTCAGACGGTTTTCGTGTTGACCTCGGCAATCCTCGGCCCCTTGGCGGCCTGGGCATTCGGGCGCATCGACCGCAAGTTCATGGTCATCGCCGGTCTTAGTCTGGGGCTGATCACCCACATCGCCTGTTCCCTGACGCCGAATTTCCAGACCCTGCTCGCGCTGCGGGCCTTTGCCGGACTGGCGGGAGCCATGTCAGGACCCGCCGCGAGCGTCGCAGCGGCCGCCCTGGTGCCTCCCGAGCGTCGAGGCTCGGCCATCGCTATGGTGTCGGGAGGCATGACCCTGGCTTTTGTGATCGGCATCCCGATCGGCAGCGTCGTCGGTGCCTATTTCGGATGGCGCTCAACATTCTTGGTGGCGGCGGCCCTCTCCGCCATTGCCCTAATCGGGGTGATCGGCTTCTTGCCTCGGGTCCCCGCACCCCCTAAGCGCACGGGTGGACGCGTCGCCCTGCCCACCATCTGGCCGCTCTATCTGACCACCTTTTTGACCTTCGCCGCCAATATGACGCTCAATCTCTACATCGCCCCGATTGTCCGAGTTGGCGCGGGCGTAACCGGGGCCGGAGTCGGTGCCTTCCAGGCCATGATCGGTGTCGGCTCCATTATCGGCCTTTCGATCGGCGCGCGGGCGGCCAACCGTCAGGCTGGCAAGTCGTGGATCTTGCAAGGGTTCGCGATCCAAGCCGTCGCCATGAGCGTCCACTTCGCCGCCACCCACCGCGCCCTGCCAGCCGGTTGGCCCAGCGCAGCCCTCGTCGCCCTTGGCATCGGTTTGGCCGCCGTGGCGCTGTTTTCGATCACCCCGGTCATTCAGTCTCGGTTGATTCAGATGACTGAGGGCGCGCCTGTCGCCTTGGCCTTGAATGGCTCTGTGATCTCAATGGGCCAAGCCCTGGGCTCAACGATTGGCGGCGCAGCCTTGGCGGCTTACGGGGTTCCGGCCATCCCGGCCGCCGCCCTGGGTATGTCGCTGACAGCACTGACCATCATGATCTTCGTCTTCCCCCAGGCGACGAAAGCGCCAGCCGCGCAGCCTTGAGAAAGACGCTAGGCAACCCCTCAAGCGCAGAGCGTTCGTACCAGATCAGGCCCTCAGCCTCTCCCTCCGCCAACACCACCGTTTGGGTCAGCGAAAAGTGGGTGAAGACGTGCTCCACTTCACCGACAGTGTGCCAATTGGCAGCCACGGGTCCTGAAGCTAGCGCTTCTGCCTCTGCGAAGGGCTCAGCGCGCCACTCACTAACCGGCAATCCCAGCATGCCGCCGAGCAATCCCCTAGGCGGGCGGCGCACCAAGGCGACCAAGCCTCCTCGGGTCAGCACATAGGTGATCCCAAACCTATGAGGTCGAACCGGTTTGGCGGCTTTGCGGGGGTAACTTGCTGGCTGACCCGTCGCCAGGCCGGCGCACAAGTCAGCCATGGGACACCGGTCACACAACGGCGATTTGGGACGGCAGACCGTGGCACCCAAATCCATCAGCGCCTGAGCCCAATCGCCGGGCCGGTCCCCGGTGACTAAGCTGGCTGCTAGCGCCTTCAGTTCCGGCTTGCTCTGTGGCATCGGTGCATCCACCGCATAGAGCCGCGCCATCACCCGCTCGACATTGCCGTCCACTACATTGGTCGGCCGATCAAAGGCAATCGCCGCGATGGCCGCCGCCGTGTAGGGACCAAGCCCTGGCAGGGCACGGAGACTTTCTTCGGTGTCCGGGAACACACCGCCATGGTCGCGCGCAACAGCCCTCGCGCAAGCCAGCAGGTTTCGAGCGCGTGCATAGTATCCAAGGCCGGCCCAGGCGGCCATCACGTCGCCGTCCTCAGCCGCCGCCAGATCGCTCACCGTCGGCCATCGCGCGATGAACTTCAGGAAGTAAGGCGTGGCGTGGGGCACGGTGGTCTGTTGCAGCATCACCTCCGACAACCAGACCCGATAGGGATCGGCGCGCTGACCGGTCAGGTGATCACCCGGCCCCACGCGCCAAGCCAGATCGCGAGCATTGGCGTCGTACCAGGCCAGAAGGCGGTGTCTCAGAGCGCTAAGGTCCACACTCCATCTCATAGCCACAAGAGGGGCTCGCGCGC
Organism: Alphaproteobacteria bacterium; assembly: GCA_031427275.1. Taxonomy (GTDB): domain Bacteria; phylum Pseudomonadota; class Alphaproteobacteria; order Caulobacterales; family Caulobacteraceae; genus Phenylobacterium. The sequence continues at coordinate 2,933 of JANPNB010000156.1, forward strand.
GAGGGGGTCTTGGAGGTAGGGTGAATTTCATGCCCCGCCGGCCCCTACCAACTCCCGCCGAAGCCGCCGCTATCTTAGCGCGCAAACGCACGCGCCCGACACGCCGACCGCCGCCGCCCATGGGCCGCAGCCTGAACCGGATGCTCAAAGCCTTGGATGAGCGGTTTGGCCAAGGGCCGGGCGCGCTTCAAGCCCGCTGGCACGAGATCGTGGGTGCTGACATCGCCAAGCGTACCGAGCCGGTGAAGTTGAGCAAGCCGCGTGGCGGCGGGCCGGGCGCTTTGGAAATCAGAGTCGCAGGCCCATCGGCTGCCTTTATCCAACACCAGGCTCCCGAGATCGTCGCGCGGGTGAACATGTTTTTGGGCCAAGGGGCGGTCAACAAGCTACGGATTATCCAGGGTCCGCTTCAAACGACCAGAGAGACGCCGCGGATCGGCCGTCGCAAACTGCCGCCGCTTGATGCCGCCCTTGAAGCGCAACTCTCTGAAAGTCTAGCAACCGCTCCGGACGGCCCCTTGAAAGCCGCATTGCTGAGGTTGGGACGAGGCGTATTGCGCGGTAAGCCCAATCCTTGACTTTGCGCCCCTAAACCGGGACCAGAACCGGGAATCGGGCTTTAATCCATTGTTCAGATATCCGACGAGGATCACATGTTGAAATTCCGCCGTAACATCTTGGCTGTCGCATTGATCGGCACCCTGGGCTTGGCCGGTTGCAGCAAGCCCGCAACCACCAATGTCGCCGACATGACCATGGGCAAGGCAGACGCCCCGATAAAGATGATCGAGTATGCCTCGGCCAGCTGCACACACTGCGCAGCCTTCAACAACGACGTCATGCCCGCCTTCAAGGCCAAGTACATCGATACCGGCAAAGTCCACTACACGTTAAAGGAATTCCTGACCCCGCCGATTGAGGTGGCCGCTGCCGGGTTCCTCACGGCCCGCTGCGCCGGCAAGGACAAGTATTTCAGTGTGCTCGACGCCATCTTCCGCTCGCAGAACGAGATGTTTCAAACCGGCGATATGCGCGGTGTGTTGCTGCGGGTGGCGCAATCAGCAGGTATGACGGAACAGCAGTTCAATGCCTGTATCACCGATGAGGTGGCGTTGAAGGCGCTCAACGAGCGGGTAGAGAAGGCCTCCAAGGCTGAGAAAATCACCGGCACACCCACCTTTGTCATCAATGGCAAACAGGTGGCGTCTGGCGAGGTGACCCTAGAACAACTGGACGCTGCCATCGCCGAAGCTGGCAAATAGGGGGCGACTGAGCCGACCGTGCACTTCCAACGTCTGCGAGTTTCCGGGTTCAAATCGTTTGTCGAAGCCACAGAGTTTCGCATCGAGCCCGGAGTCACGGGCATTGTCGGACCCAACGGCTGCGGAAAGTCCAACCTGCTGGAAGCCCTGCGCTGGGTAATGGGGGCCAATTCCGCCAAGGCGATGCGCGCTGGCGGCATGGATGATGTCATCTTCGCAGGGTCTGGCGGTCGCGCCTCGCGCAATCACGCCGAGGTCACCCTCACCATCGACAATGCCGATCACCGGGCACCTGCGGCCTTTAATGATCATCCGGTCTTGGAGGTGGTGCGCCGCATCGATCGCGGTGAGGGTTCGACCTACAAGATCAACGGCCGCGAAGTGCGGGCTCGTGATGTTCAGTTACTGTTTGCTGATGCCTCAACAGGTTCCAACTCCCCTGCCCTAGTCCGCCAAGGGCAGATATCGGAGCTGATCGCGGCAAAACCCCAGAACCGGCGTATGATTCTGGAAGAAGCCGCTGGCGTCTCGGGGCTCCATTCCCGCCGCCATGAGGCCGAGCTGCGGTTGCGCGCCGCCGACGTCAATCTGACCCGTCTTGATGATGTCGCTAAGGAACTTGAGGCGTCCCTAGGCCGTCTGAAGCGGGAAGCGCGCCAGGCTGAGCGGTTTCGCAAACTGTCGGCCGAGATCCGAACACTGCAGGGTGCCGTCTTACATGCCCGCTGGGCGGAGGCCCGAGATGCTGCATCCCGACTGACCACAGAGGCCGCAGCCGCCGAACGCGCTGTGGAAGACACCGCAAGGCAAGCTGCCCAGGCCACCACCACCGCAACCCTGGCGGAAGCCGACATCAAACCCCTGCGTGAGGCAGAAACTATTGCGGCGGCCGTCCTGCACCGCTTGGCCATTGATCGGGACCGGCTAGAGCGCGAAGGCGAAGCCTTGGCGCAAGAGGTCGCGCGTTTGGTTTCCGAAGTCGGGCGGATCGATAATGACCGCGCCCGAGAGACTCAGTTTGTCGAGGACGCACAGACTGCGCTCAGCCGATTAATCGAAGACATAGACGCCCTTGAGTCCGCCATCTCAGCATCACCCGAGCGCGCTCCGGCCCTTGTGGCCGCCTCGGAAGCCGCCGAAGTCGCCCGGATCGAGGCCGAGGCCGCCGTGGAGGCTCTGGCCTCGCAAGTTGCCGCCGACGAAGCGCGTCGTCAGGCCGGGGCAGCTCGGATCGCTGAAGCAGAGACACGGGTTGCCCGCACGCGGCGCGCCCTCGACCAGGCCAAGTCGGAGCGTGCGCAGCTGGGCCCCTCGGCCAGCCCGGCCATGGCCCAGGCCAAGGCCGACTTCGACCGCGCCACAGACGAGCTTTCCTTGGTACGGGCAACTTTGGAAACAGCTGAAGAAGCGCGATCTACGGCTCAGGGAATTGAGGCTCAGGCCCGTGACACTGCACGGAAGTCCGACGATCAGCTAGGTCGACTGACAGCTGAAGCCCGGGCCCTAGCGCAAATCGTTGCCCAACAGCGGCGCGGCGGGTTTGCGTCTGCACTGGATGAAGTGTCTCCTGATCGAGGCTATGAAGCCGCTCTGGCCGCCGCCTTGGGCGATGATCTGGACGCCGCCTTGGACACCAAGGCTCCGGCATTCTGGGGCGGGCGCGATGTTCTGGCTGCGGATTGGCCAAACGGTGCCGAACCCTTAGCTCCCTTGATCAAGGCGCCGAAGGCCCTGGCCGCCCGGATCGCCTATGTGGCCCTGGTCGCCCAGGCAGACGGTGATCGCCTACAAGCAGGCCTTTCTCCCGGCATGCGGTTGGTGTCAAAGGAAGGCGACCTTTGGCGTTGGGACGGATTCACGTCGCGGGCAGACGCGCCAAAGCCCGCCGCGATCCGCCTGCAACAGAAAACCCGACTGGCCGAAGTCGAGGCCGAGATTGAGGGCCTTGAGCCCGCTGCCAAGACTGCAAAAGAGAGCTTGGCAAAAGCTTCAATCGCGACGCAAAGCGCAGACGCTCATCTGCGCGACGCACGGCGTGGTCCACCTGCAGCCGAACAGGCCTTGGCTCTGGCTCGTTCGGCCCTGGAAAAGCTAGATCGTGACGCGACGCGTCGTGAAGCGCAGGCTCAGTCCCTGGATGATGTCATCGCCCGTTTCGGCGCGGAACTCATCGAAGCCGAAACTTTGTTGGCAGCGGTCAAGGAGGAGGCGGCAGCAACAGGATCATCGCAAGATCTCGAACAGCAACTGAGAGCAGCAAGAGTACTTGCAGGTCCGGCGCGCGAGGCCGCAGCCGAGGCACGGGCGGCCATGGACGTTGAAGCGCGTGAGCGCGAGGGCCGGGCCAGGCGTCTCGAAAATCTCAACCGCGACCGCGAAGACTGGACGCGGCGCGCGCAGACCGCAGGCAAGCGACTTGATCAACTGGGGACGGCAAGACTTCAAGCCAAGTCCGCTCTTGATGAAGCTCATGAGAAACCGGCGACGCACCAGCAACGGTTCGAGACGCTATTGGATGAACTGGGCATCGCTGAGTCCCGACGCGCGCAGTCTTCTGATGCCCTCGCCCAGGCCGAAGGTGCCAGGGCCCAGGCCGACCGCGCCGTACGCGCTGCGGAGGCTGCCGCATCTGAGAGCCGCGAGCTAAGGGCGACCTTATCGGCTCGGCTAGAAGCCGCCGCAGAACGATTGGTTGAGGTGAGCCAGCAGATACGAGAAACTGCGCGTGTCGAGCCTGAGCAACTCGCTCAGAAACTTGCCGAAGAGGCCGTCGCCATCCCCGGCGACACAGGCAGCATCGAAGCTCATCTCTACAACCTCGAACGCCAGCGCGATGCGATCGGGCCTGTTAATCTGCGGGCCGAAGATGAAGCCGCCGAACACTCAACGCGCTTGGAAACCATGCTGGCCGAGCGCGCCGACTTGACCGGAGCCATTGCCCGTCTGCGGCAAGGCATCGACGAGCTGAATGGTGAAGGTCGCGAGCGCCTAGTCGCCGCCTTCGACGTCATCAATGCGCACTTCAGAGCCCTGTTTGAAGCCCTGTTTGAGGGCGGCCAAGCCGAGCTACGCTTGGTCGAGTCCGAAGACCCCTTAGAGGCGGGCTTGGAAATCTACGCCTGTCCGCCCGGAAAACGTATGGCCACCATGAGCCTGATGAGCGGCGGCGAGCAGGCGCTGACGGCGACAGCCCTTATCTTTGCGGTATTCCTGGCAAATCCGGCACCGATCTGTGTGCTCGATGAGGTGGACGCGCCCTTGGATGACGCAAACGTCGACCGCTTCTGTAATCTCCTGGACGAAATGCGCCGCAGGACCGAGACCCGGTTTGTCGCCATCACGCATAATCCAGTGACGATGGCGCGCATGGATCGATTGTTCGGGGTCACCATGGCCGAGCGCGGCGTCTCGCAACTGGTATCGGTCGATCTGCGGCAAGCCGAGGCGATGGCCGCCCAATAAGTCGAGCAGAAGAGTCAGGTGCTGCACGAAAATTCCAGCAATATCATATACTTAATTCTATCTCGCATAGCCTTGACGCACTGCACACTGGTCTATAGGTTCCGCGCGACTTAAAAGCCCCCGGTGCGGCGGCCAACGTCGCGGTCGTAGAGGCCATGACGCATGCCAAATTCGGACGAATCGCGCGATGAGGCTCTCACTAGCCTCGATAGGCGGTTGGGAGCGCTCGAAGCCGAGCGTGCCCAGAAGATGGACCCTTCGGTGCATCTGGCCATGGGGCAAGGTTACCGCTTCCTTGGGGAAGTGGTGGGTGGAGTGCTTGGGGGTGCCGGGTTCGGTTGGCTTCTGGATCGCTTCACTGGAACAACCCCCTGGGGTTTGGTCGGCGGCCTGCTGATCGGCACCGGGCTGAGCATGTTTTACGCGGTCAAAAACGCGACGAGCATGACGAAAATTCAAACGGAGAAGCTCGGGCCCCTGCCCGGCATCCCGGACGACGAGGACGAGGACTAAAGCCACTATGGTGCAACAACCCGCCATCGAACCGATGCACCAGTTCTTGATTCACAAGATCGTGGACATCGCACCGATCCAAGTAGGTGGCCTGGCCATCGACATGTCGATCACCAACTCGATCGCGTCCATGCTTACAGGTCTAGTTTTGCTGCTCGGCTTTTTCATGCTGACCGCTCAGAACAAGCTGGTGCCCAATCGCGCCCAGGCCTTAGCTGAATCGCTCTATGACATTATCGACAAGGTGTTGGTGGGTCCGATCATCGGCCACGGCGGCAAGCCCTATATCCCCTTCATTTTCAGCCTGTTTATGCTGATCTTGGTGTTGAACCTGATGAGCGTGCTATTCGCGGTCGGGAACCTGGCCGGCCAATCCTGGACCTTTACAGTCACCGCACAGCTTGCCGTCACCGCCACCTTGGCCGTTGTGACCTTCCTCAGTGTCTTCATCCTGGGCTTCATCAAGCACGGCCCCAAGTTTTTGGGTCTATTCTTCCCGCCCGGCATGGGTGTGATCGGGGCGTGCCTGATGGCTCCTATCGAGATGCTCTCCTACTTCGTCCGCCCCGTGACCTTGGCCATGCGACTGTTCGGCAACATGCTGGGCGGCCACGTGGTGATGAGCCTGTTCGGGAGTTTCGTGGTCGCCTTAGGCATCCTGGGCCTTAGCGGTGGCATTGCGACCCTAGGCTTCCTGGGCTCGGGGCTCTCCCTCGCCATGATCGTCGCCCTGACCGGCCTGGAGTTGGTTGTGGCGGTGCTGCAGGCTTTCGTGTTCGCTGCTCTGACAACTGTTTACCTCAACGAGGTCGTGAACTTCGGTCACGGCCACTAACCTAAATCTCGTTCGAAAAAGGACTATTCGAAATGGAAGTTGAATCCGCCAAGCTCATCGGTGCCGGCCTTGCAACCATGGGCATGATCGGGGCCGGTATCGGCCTTGGCACCCTGTTTGGTAACTATCTACAGGCTGCGATCCGCAACCCTGCGGCCGCCGCCAGCCAGCAAACCATGCTGTTCCTCGGCATGGCGCTGACTGAAACCATGGGCCTGTTTGCCTTCGTGGTCGCTCTGATCATCCTGTTCGGCTAAGCCCCAGGACCTGACGCGCCATGGCGAGCGAGACGCACGAAACCACGGCTGCGCCGGAAGCCCACAGCTCCGGCCTGCCGCAGTTTGATCCACAATGGTGGCCGGGCCAGATTGCCTGGATCCTGATCATCTTCGTGATCGTACTGGCGTTCATGCGCCTGTTCGTGGTGCCGCGCATTGGCGGCACCATGGCCGCGCGCGAAGACAAGATCGCGGGCGACATCGCCGCCGCTCGCGCTCTCAAGGACGAGGCTGAGGCTCAGGCCCTGGCTGCGGCCTCCGAACGCGTTAAGGCACGAGCCGAAGCCTCGAAAATGGCTCTGGATGCCCGTTCTAAGGCCCAGGCTGAAATTGCGGCCAAACTGGCTGAGCAAGAGATCGCACTCGCGGCCTCGACGGGCCAAGCCGAGGCACGCATTGCCGTTGAACGCGACAGAGCCATGCTCACGGTCAGCGGCATCGCGTCAGAAATCGCTCAGGCGATGATCGAGAAGCTCACCGGTCGCGCGGCCAGCGCAGCCGAGGTGGCGCAAGCCGCCAAAGGATAAGATCCATGCCGCCCTTCCTGTCCGAACTCCTGCTCGACTCCCATTTTTGGGTGGGTGTCGCCCTGGTCCTCTTCATGCTGGTCCTCGTGCGGGTCGGCGTACACAAGCTGGCCTGGAACGCATTGGGCGATAGCGGTCGCAAGATCCAAGCCCAGCTCGACGAAGCAACGCGTCTGCGCCAGGAGGCCCAAGGCTTGTTGGACCAAATCAAGGTTGAGCGCGAGCAAGCCGAGGTCGCCGCTAAAGATATGCTGACCAGCGCCAAAGACGATGCCAAGCGCCTGCAAGCTGAGGCCAAGGTGAAACTGGAAGAGCAGATTGCCCGTCGTGCCGATCTGGCCGAGCGCAAGATCGCCAATGCCGAGGCTCAGGCCCAAGCCCAGGTCAAAGCCGCGGCGGCCGATCTCGCCGCTCAAATGGCCGAAAGCGTTCTAGTCAGCCGGTTGGCCGCTGGGGGTAGCGATCCCCTTATTGACCGGGCGATTGATCAACTGAGCTCTAAACTTCAGTAGATCGAGCTACCGACCTCGCAACCGCTTGCGGATACGCCTCAGAAAGCGTCGGGGCTGCGGAAGGATAGACCGTTCGATCCTCAACATCTGATGCCACGTCATCGACAGGATTTCCGGATCCCGGCGTAGCAAGCGCCGGATTGGAAAGATCATCTTGGGATGAGCCTGCTGAAATCGGACGAATTGCCGCCGGGCCTTAAACGAATTTCGCAGGGTCAACATTAGGCCGACCACGATCACCGGAATGCCCAATGGCCCTGGCAATGGGGCCATCAAGATCCCGATGATTACGATCAGGCCACCAAGGATCGCCAATCCCACGCGCAACACCCTCGCACCGAAGTCGCGAGCGAGGTCGTCCGAGACGCGGTTAGCGCGTTGTTCCGGCAAGACAGGCAACACTTTGAATTTTGATCCAGAAACGGCAGCTCCACTTGGGGGAGGGCAGAGCTGCGCTAAGCGATATGTGAAGTCATTGGGTCCGCGTAAAGGCGCGAGCCCTTCGAAATTATCGATGAGCTCTGCTATTCCGCAGGTAGCGGCAGGGCTGCAACACTAAGGGGTTTGGCATGACGCGATACGTCTAGCCTCGCCCGGAAAAAGTGTCGCTTCACCGACATCCGGGACCGAACCAAAAACCGAAACCGGGTGCCAGGAAGTAAACGTTCCATCCGCAACATCTGTTGCCAGATCACCAAGACAATCTCGGGTTCGCGACGCATGAGCCTGCGAAGCGGGAAGATCATCTTGGGATGCGCCCGTTGCATCCGCACAAACCGTCGCCGGGCCTTGAAGGAATTCCCCAGCACGATCATCAGGCCCACGACTAAGATTGGCAGACCCAGGTGCCCCGGTAGAACCGCCGTAACCACGCCAACCGCCATGACTAACAGCCCAAGACCGACCAGCAAAAGGCGGCCGACGCGACCAGCGAGGTCACGAGCGTAGTCATCTGAAGCGCGTTTCACGCGCAGGCTGGTCGCAACATACGACACGTCTGGATCCTGGGGTTCGCAATCCGCGCTCGGCTGGGGAGGTCGAGCGGTGATGGCTTGGGACGGATATGAGACTACAATTGGCAGTCGTAAAGCCCACAGAGCGGTTAAATTTTCGACAGATGCGCTATTCTGCCGCAAGGGGCGTGGGCGCCACAGTCGCCAAATCCGGCTTCCAGGCCAATTTTGGCTTCCGCGCCGCAAGGGTCTCATCCAGTCGCCGCAGCGGTGCCAAATAGGGCGCACCCGTGAACCGCGCCACATCTCCTGCCTTCGCCGCGCGGGCCAGAGCCAGCAAGGCATCGCAGAACCGATCCAACTCCTGCTTGGACTCGGTTTCGGTCGGCTCGATCAACATCGCCCCATGTACGACTAAGGGGAAGTACATGGTCATGGGGTGAAAACCCTCATCGATCATGGCCTTGGCGAAGTCGAGGGTCGTGACGCCAGTCCCCTCCAACCAGCTGTCATCGAACAGCGCCTCGTGCATGCAGGGGCCGATTGGGAAGGCCGCAGACATTTCTGCCGACAACCTAGCCTTGATGTAGTTGGCATTCAGGACCGCGTCCTCCGCCACTTGGCGCAAGCCGTCGGCACCGTGGCTGAGCATGTAGGCATAGGCGCGGACAAACATGCCCATCTGACCTTGGAAGGCCACCATCCGGCCAAAGCCTTGCTCGGCCTCGTCTTGGGTCTCTTCGATCAGCTTGAATCCCCGGTCACCGCTCACCACCCAAGGTGCCGGTGCAAACGGAGCCAGGGCGGCAGACAGCACAACCGGCCCTGCACCCGGCCCACCGCCCCCATGCGGGGTCGAGAAGGTTTTGTGCAGGTTGATATGCATAGCGTCCACGCCGAGATCGCCAGGGCGCACCCTGCCGACAATCGCGTTAAAATTGGCACCGTCACAGTAGAAATAGGCACCTGCCGCATGTGTCAGCCTGGCGATCTCGATCACATCGCGCTCGAACAATCCGCAAGTATTGGGGTTAGTCACCATAATCGCCGCCACGTCCGGCGAGAGCTTTGCGGCGAGATCCACAAGATCCACCCGACCGTCGTCGGTTTGGGCGATCTCAGCGACGGAATATCCGACAAAAGCCGCCGTGGCCGGATTTGTTCCGTGAGCGGAGGTTGGCACCAACACGGTCCTACGATGTCCCTGGCCGGACGCCTCATGCGCCGCTTTGATGCAGAGCAAGCCACAAAGCTCCCCGTGCGCACCTGCCTTGGGCGAGAGCGCGACTGCGGGCATTGCGGTCAGGGTCTTAAGCCAATGGGCCAGTTGATCCATCAAGGCCAAGGCTCCCTGAGCCGTCGAGATCGGTGCCAGGGGATGCAGGTCGCCAAACCCCGCCAGCCGCGCCATCTTCTCGTTCAAGCGCGGGTTGTGCTTCATGGTGCAAGAGCCCAGCGGATAGAGCGCCAGATCGATGGCGTGGTTCTTCTGGCTCAGCCGCACATAGTGGCGCATGGCCTCCGGCTCTGACAGGCCCGGAAGACCGATTGGGCGAGATCGGACCATATCGCCCAAGTCGGAGGCATCGTGCGCAGGTGCCTCTAGATCGACGCCAGTCTTATCCCATCCCCCCAACTCGAAAATCAGGGCCTCGTCCTGCAACAATCCCCGCGCACCGGTCAGAGAGGTAGGGCTGGTAGTTGACGTCGAGGCGGGGCGCGTCGGCCGGCCGATGCTGGACATGCTCATAACGCCACCCGCCCCTTCAAGGCGGCAGCTAAGGCCGCAATGTCCTGGCTGGTCGTGGTTTCGGTTGCACAGACCAGCAGCACATCATCCATCCCGGCATGGGGGTTGAGCCGAGAGAACGGCACACCGGCGATGATCCCATCGGCAAGCAAGGCGTCCACAACTTCGGCGGCGTCACCTTGGACCCGAACTGCAATCTCGTTGAAGAAATTCGGAGTCAGGATCTCTATGCCCTGAACGCGGCTCAGGGCCGCACGAAGCTCTACGGCGCGACTGTGATTTAGAGCCGCCAGATCGCGCAGCCCACGCTCGCCCAGCAACGACATATGAACGGAAAAGGCCAAGGCACAGAGGCCTGAATTGGTACAGATATTGGATGTCGCCTTCTCGCGGCGGATATGTTGCTCGCGGGTCGACAGGGTCAGCACAAAGCCGCGCTCACCCTGGGCGTCCACCGTTTCACCACACAGCCGACCAGGCATTTGGCGCACGAATTTCTCGCGGCAGGCAAACAGTCCGACATAGGGGCCGCCATAGCTTAACCCCACGCCAATCGATTGGCCCTCGGCCACCGCTATGTCCGCCCCCATCTCGCCGGGAGACTTCAACAGTCCGAAAGAGACCGCCTCAGTCGTTACAACGATCATCAAAGCTCCGGCCGCATGAGCAGCCTCGGCGATCTTGGTTACATCGGTGACCGTACCAAACACATTGGGCATCTGAACCACGACGCAGGCTGTGTCGGCATCTATCGCTGCGATCACCGCAGACTCGGCATCTATCGCGGCAGGCAAGCGCTGAATTTCCATGCCTTCCGCATGGGCGATCGTTTGGGTTACGGCGGCATAGTGCGGGTGCAGCCCGCCCGACAGCACCGCCTTATTCCGGCGATTGACCCGCTTGGCCATCAGCACGGCTTCGGAGCACCCCGTCGAGCCGTCATACATAGAGGCATTGGCCACATCGAGCCCGGTCAAGGCGGCGACCTGGCTCTGAAACTCGAACAACACTTGCAGCGTGCCCTGCGCGATCTCGGGTTGGTAGGGCGTATAGCTGGTCAGGAATTCAGAGCGTTGAATGATGTGATCCACGGTGGCCGGAACATGATGCTTATAGGCCCCCGCCCCGCAGAAAAACGGCCCCGCGCCAGCCGGCCGGTTCATCGCAGCGAGTTGGGTCAGGTGCCGCTCAACCTCCATTTCGCCAGCATGCAATGGCAGATCGAAGAGCTCAGACTTTCGAGCGGCCACTGGAACGTCAATGAACAGATCATCTATGCTGGAGACGCCAATTATCTCGAGCATCTCCGCACGATCCTTG
>JANPNB010000157.1:0-9783 GCA_031427275.1 Alphaproteobacteria bacterium
GACGGCTTCTATTACGACTTCGCGCGCAATGCGCCGTTCAGCCTCGATGACCTGGCGACCATCGAAGCGCGCATGAAGGAGATCGTCGACCGCGACGAAAAGATCGTGCGTGAAGTGTGGGACCGCGTCGAAGCTATCGCCCACTTCACCTCAATTGGTGAGGCCTACAAGGCCGAGATCATCACCGATCTGCCGACAACGGCACCCATCACGGTCTACCGCCAGGGCGATTGGAAGGACCTGTGCCTTGGCCCCCACCTGCCCTCAACCAAGCACGTGGGCAAAGCCTTCAAGCTGACCAAGCTGGCCGGGGCCTATTGGCGGGGCGATCATCGCAACCCGATGCTTCAGCGGATCTACGGCACGGCTTGGGCTTCTGAAGCGGACCTGGAGGCGCACCTCACGCGCATCGAGGAAGCTGAAAAGCGCGACCACCGCAAGATCGGTCGCGCCATGGACCTCTTCCACATGCAGGAAGAGGCCAAGGGGATGATCTTCTGGCATCCCAAGGGCTGGACCTTCTATCGCACCGTCGAGGCCTATATGCGCCGCCGGCTTGACGTCGACGGCTACGTCGAGGTCAAGGCTCCCCAAATCATGGACCGCGCCCTATGGGAAAAGTCCGGCCACTGGGAGAAGTTCGGCCAGAACATGTTCACTTGCGAGACGACCGAAGGCGAGGAACTAGCCGTCAAACCTATGAACTGTCCGGGGCACGTGCAGATTTTCAACTTCGGCCAAAAGAGCTACCGCGACCTGCCGCTGCGCATGGCCGAATTCGGCGCGTGCCATCGGTTTGAGCCGTCTGGTGCCCTGCACGGTATCATGCGCCTGCGCGCCTTCACTCAGGACGACGCACACATCTTCTGCCGCGAGGACCAGATTGAGGCGGAGACGACGAAATTCGTGCGCCTATTGAACTCGGTCTATGCCGACTTCGACCTACAACTGCACGGCGTCAAGCTGGCCCTGCGGCCCGATCTGCGGGCTGGGTCCGACCAGGTCTGGGACGTCGCCGAAGACAAGCTGGACCGTGCAGCCCGCCAGGCAGTGAATATGCCGGTCGAGCACTTGCCGGGCGAAGGTGCCTTCTATGGCCCGAAACTGGAATTCCACCTCAGCGATGCCATTGGTCGCACTTGGCAATGTGGCACGCTGCAACTCGACTTCGTGCTGCCCGAGCGCCTGGACGCAGAATACACGGCCGAAGACGGCTCCAAGCAGCGGCCGGTTATGTTGCATCGGGCGATTTGCGGCTCGATGGAACGGTTCATGGGTGTGGTGATCGAGAACTATGCTGGAGCCTTCCCGCTTTGGCTGGCCCCGACCCAAGTGGTTGTGGCGACCATCACCTCCGACGCCGACGACTTTGCGCGTCAAGCTGTTGCCGCTCTGCGCGCCGCTGGTCTTAAGGTCGAACTCGATGTCCGCAACGAGAAGATCAACTACAAGATCCGCGAGCACAGCCTGGCCAAGACCCCGATCATCGCGGTGGTTGGGCGCAGAGAGGCCGAGGAGGGTAAGGTCGCCCTGCGTCGCTTTGGGTCTGACGGCCAAACCGTGCTTTCCTTGGCCGATGCCGTGAAGATGCTTGCCACGCAGGCCGTACCACCCGATGTTGCGCGTATCACTGCGGGGGCGGTGTCCACGCCGGGTCACATCGGTGCTGAGGAGGCTGGATGAACGGCGTTGCCGCACCAATCGTCGCCTATGAGCCCGCTTCGGGCATCCTCCCGGAAATCATGAGCGCTCGACCCAAGGTCTCGGTTGTCGTCGTTGTCTATATGACCGGCGAGGCTCTGGATCAGAGCCTTCGCTGCGTGCTGGCTGATCGCGCGGTGGATGAGCTGATCATTGTCGACAATGGGTCCTCGTTTACTGAGGCCGCTCGCCTGCGCGGCGTTCTAGAAGGCGACTCTCGGGTTGTTCTGGTTAACGGTCAGGGCAATGTCGGCTTTGCCAAGGGGGCCAATCTTGGCGCGCGCCGCGCCAACGGCGACACGCTGGTGTTTCTAAATCCCGATGCGTTCCTGCAACCCGGATGCGTCACAGAATTGACCCGGGCGATTTCTGGGCGCGCCGTGCCCTGCATCGTCGGTGGCAGAGTGCTCAATGCCGACCGCACCGAACAACGGGGCGCGCGGCGCGGCGACATCACCCTGGTGAATGCCTTGCTCAGCCTCAGTCATCTGGCTCGGAAAATTCCAAGCCTAGCCCGCTTTGATGTGCACTGGGAAAAGCAAGCTACGCCAGACGGCGTCGCAGTCATCCCTACGATCTCGGGGGCCTGTTTCTGCATGCGCCGTCAGGATTTCGAGGCTTTGAACGGTTTCGATGAGGGCTATTTCCTGCATGTCGAGGATGTCGACCTCTGCTGGCGGGTGCGGCAAGCGGGTGGTCAGGTGCTGTTCCAGCCCAAGGCCGAGGTGATCCATCTGGGCCACACCAGCCGCGCCAGCCCGATCCGCGTGGAGTTCCACAAAGGGGTAGGCCTAGCCCGCTTCTTCCGAAAACGCGCACAGACTGTTGGTCAAGCCCTTGCGGCCTGGCTACTCTCGCCGGTGATCGTCTGCACCGCCGTTGCCCGTCCCGTCATGCGTCGGATGCAGGGCAGGGTGGCTTAGAGCACCGATCCCGGAAAAATGCCCGCCCGACTTACCGATGCTGCGGGGGGCTTACCTAGAACACCTGCCATCCATTTGGCTGTTTCGATCAGGCCGCCCAAATCGTAGCTGGTCTCGAAACCCGCCCGTTCCAACATGAACACCAGATCCTCGGTGCCGATGTTTCCCGTGGCGTCGGGCGCAAAGGGACAGCCACCCAGGCCACCACAACTGGCATCCAGCACGTCAACGCCAGCCTCGACCCCAGCATAGGCGTTGGCCAGACCCGTATTGCGCGTGTCGTGGAAGTGAAGGCGCAGCTTCTTGTCGCCGATAACCCCGCGCACGGCTTCGATCCTGCGGCGAACCGTCCACGGGTCCGCCACGCCAATGGTATCGGCCAACGCGATCTCGGCGATATTCAGACTGGCAGCCTCCCGCGCCAAGGCCACCAAGTGGTCTTGGGCGACCTCGCCGTCAAAGGGACAGCCAAAGGCTACCGAGAAGGTCACGCTGATCGGTGGTCCGCCCTGCGCGTCCCGTCGTGCCGCGATTTCCGCCAGCGCCGCCATTTGCTCAGCGCTCGATGCTCCCTGATTGCGGATCCCGAAACCGTCGGTGGCACAGACCACAACATTGGCCTCATCGCATTTGGCCGCCACCGCCCGCTCCCAACCGCGCATGTTCAGCACTAAGCCGATGCGCGACCGGCCGCCGCCGGGGGCCAGACCCGTCATCACCTCCTCGGCTCCGGCCATCTGCGGCACCCGCTTTGGATTGACGAAGGACACCACCTCCATCCGCCGAGCACCCACAGCATCCAGCTTGGCAATGAATTCCAGTTTCTGCCCGACGCTCAGGTTGGTCTTTTCGTTTTGCAGACCATCGCGCGGTCCAACTTCGACGATTTCAATAAACCGGGTCATGGCTGCGGCTCCTGTGGCGCGGCGGGAGCATAGACCGACAGGGTCATCTCATCGCCGTTCGAATAGTCCAAACCCTTGATGGTTCCAATCAACCGCGGCTTTACCCCCAGGGTCTTGAGTGTCGTTTGAAAGGCGGGTTGTTCTCGGCCCTCAACCACCGCTGCACGATGATCGGCCAGCGCCTCTGCCGCATCCTTGGCGTCTCCCAGATCCGTGCCGGTGCCGATGGCGAAGACCAGGCTGGGCTCTGCATAGCCCGCGACGGCTATCGGACCAGGTGCTGTGCCTTGGCGCGGCAACAACTGCGAGTTAGCCAACACCGCCTCAATACGCTTCGACAACAGGATCGGCTCTAGTTGCGGCAGGAGTGCGCCCACCAGAAAACTGTGCGCCAGGATACCCAAGGGAAGTGCCCAGACAAGCGCCCTTAGAGGCTGATGTTTTAGGAACCAATAGGCTCCGATCCCACCGGCAGCGGCGAAGGCCAGACCCGTCAGAACTGCAGCAGGCAAATCTTGAAGCTCGCCATAGAGGTTCATGAGGTAGCCGGCTCCGATCGCAAGCAAAAGCCCGACTAAGGCCTGCAGCCCGGCACCGATCCACCGCACACCAGCGCCTATCGGTTCGCGCAGCGCGGCCGCAGCCAGCCAAGCCAAGGCACCATAGCAAGGCAAAGCATAGTGCGAGAGTTTGGTCGGGGTCAGTTCGAAGATCAGCCAGGTTGGCACCAACCAGCACAGGGCAAATCGAACACCCGGTTCCGCGCGATGGTGCCAACTCAGCATGAGGCCAGCCGGTAGCAGCAGGGTCGCTGGAAAGCTCTGAACTATCGCTGCCAGACTATGATAGCCGAAGGGCGCACCATGGCTCTCCTGGCCACCCGAAAGCTTGGGTGCCAGATCACCAATTATTGCCGCCTTCCAAAAAACACCGTCGGTGGCGACCGTAACCGCCCACGCCCACGGCCCCACGATGGCGACAAATAGAATCAGTCCCCAGCCCCAGCCAAGGGTGGTGATCCATTTGGCCTTGCGGTCCCAGATCGAAAGTCCCAGCACAGTGAGGATCACCACCATCGGCCCGATGGGTCCCTTGACCAAGGTCGCCACCGAAATCGCCAACCAGAAGATGAATCTCGTCAGCCGAGGCGACGTTTTCCCTTCGCGTTGGTTGGCGTAGATTCTCGCCAAACAGGCCAGAGCCAGGGTTGTTGTTCCGCACAGCACCGCGTCGGTCTTGGCGATGAAAGCTTCCGTCGAAAGCAATAGGGATGACCCCAAGATCATCCCGGCTATCAGGCCCGTCGATGACCCGAAGAAGACCGCAGCCCCCCAGGCGCACGCCCCCGCCGCCAACATTGCACCGATCAGCGAAGGCAGGCGGTAGGCCCATATCTGTCGCGCATCTGGGTCCGACACCGCCGCTACGCTTGCCGCCTGTAGCCAGTGGATGCCGACAGGTTTTTTGAACCGTGGCTGATCCTGAAACCGGATGACCACATAGTCGTCTTGCTCAAGCATCTGGGCGGTGGCTTGGGCAAAACGCGACTCATCGCGGTCCAAGGGCGGCATGGCCAATAGTCCGGGCAGTCCCGCTAACAAGGCCAATAGGGCAGCCAAGATCGGGCCTCGCCAGCCTGCACTCCAGCGCGCCAGCCCGGCCTTTAGACCCTCTTCCCCGATGGTAGGCATCAAACTCATGCTGCAGTTGATAGCACGATCCTTCCGTCAGCCCAGGTTTGCGGTATTAGGGGACATGGCCAAATCGCCCGCTGCTGCAAAACCGGACATCTCAATTGTCGTGCCCGTCTTCAATGAACAGGGCGCGGCCCCCAACTTGGCGCGTGAAATCGCGACCGCTTTTTCAGGTCGCCGGTTCGAGCTAATTTTCGTCGATGATTGCAGTCGCGATCAAACGCGGCAGGTACTTGGCGCACTTCGCGGCGATATCCCGCAACTCCGCATCCTGGCTCACAGTGCCAATTCAGGCCAAAGCCGGTCGCTGCGAACGGGCATAATTGCCGCACGCGGTGAGGTTATCGTGACCCTTGACGGCGATGGTCAGAACGATCCGGCGGACGGTCCAAAACTGGTCGATGCCTTGCTGGCCGGCCCTGCTGACCTTGCTCTAGTTGGTGGCGAGCGGGTCAAACGCCAAGACAGCCAGGCTAAGAAACTTGCCTCACGTTTCGGCAATGGCGTGCGCAAACGTCTGTTGCGCGACAGCGCCAACGACACCGGCTGCGGCCTCAAAGCCTTCCGCCGTGAGGCCTTTCTCAGGCTCCCCTATTTCGATCACATCCACCGCTACCTGCCGGCTTTGATGCTGCGGGAAGGCTATCAGGTGGCTTTCGCGCCGGTGAACCATCGCCATCGGCAAACCGGCCAATCGAAATATACCAACCTTGGTCGGCTATGGGCGTCCTTTTCAGATCTCTTAGGCGTCATGTGGCTGCAAAGCCGAGCGCGGCAGCCGGGGTTGGTTGACGAACTCTGAGCAAGGTTTGCGGATCGGTCGGAAGGCGCTAACCCTAGGCCGTCCATTGTCAGGAACCCGCCAAATGTTTGCCGCCCTTCCGCTCTTGGCTCTGCCCGTCTTGGTCTACAATCTACTCGCCCTCACCTTCGTTGGCGGCTTCAAGGCGCTGGACGCCAGTCCACGCCTGAACCAGACCCTGTTTGCAATCCCCATGCCCAGTCACGTACCGTGGCCGGTCACCGCTGGTGACGCGCTCTTAGCGGCTTCCCTGGTGGTCCTGTTCATTGAGCTGTTGAAGTCCACCACCAGCCGCAGCGCCGCGATCCTCAATCACTCGCTGTCGATGGTGCTGTTTATCCTATGTCTGGTTGAGTTTCTGCTGGCCCCGGCCTTCGCGACCTCAACCTTTTTCTTGATCACCGTCATGGTGCTGCTCGACGTGCTGGCAGGCTTCATCATGACCATAGCCTCGGCCCGGCGCGATATCGACTTCGGATCAAACGACTCTTAGGTAAAGACCGTGAAGATCAGGGCGACTACGCAAATGTCGATAAATCGGGTTGTGAAAGCGATCATAACCGCTGCACAGCAAGTCTTAGGCCACTGATGGCGCTGTTCTTTGATGCCGCTTGGTTTGATCAGAAACTGGCGGAGCGTGGGCTTTCCCGGCGGGTCATGGCCGCCGCCGCAGGTCTCAGCGACGCTGACCTAGCCCTGATATTCAAGGATCAGCGGGAACTCACGGTCCAGGATGTGGCAGTTTTCGCCGACCTGTTGGGGTTGCCAGCGGATGAAATTGCCCGTCAAGCCGGCGTATCGACGCCCCGACCGGGCCAAACACCGCAAGTCCGGATCGCAGATCTGGAACGTCGGGTCGCCGCGCTTGAGGCGCTGCTGAAGCCGCGACCCTAAACCTCGGTCTTAGTAACCTGTCCTAGCCGGGCTCGACGCTCGGCCGGGCCGGAATATTCAACGGCCTTATAGGCCCCTTGCGCCGCGTCGATCAGCAGAGGGCCGCCCCTCAAGCCGCGCTTCTGACCCGACTGGCCCATCAGGTGGGCACTGAAGGTCGACGCGCCGTCGGCCAAATGCTCGGGTTCCGGCCTGTCAGCCTGGGCAATAATCACTGGCAGGCTGCGATCTTCTGCTGGGTTCATGGCTCTCTCACGCCCATCCTTTCGCGGACGCTGAGAGCGCTTCATCCGCGCTGTACTGCCTATTGGCTCAATCGGCGACGTCATCAGAAGGCCATTCTCGCGCAACGCTCTAAAAAAAGCGTTTCTGCGGTCAGTTTTTTGACGCCAGCTTTTCAATCTGTGCTGCCATCTCTTCCATGCGCTTCTTCAGATCGTTCAGGGCTTCGTCGGCGGCTGGGGCTGCGGGGGCCACCGCAGCCTTTGCGGTCGCGGGTTCCTCGGTACGATTGAAGGCGAAGGGTGAAAACATCTTCATCGCTCGATCAAACATCGCCAGATTCTGCCGGATATGCTCGTCATAGGGCCCCATGCCCGCGCCTCTATTGAGCTCGGAAAACTGCGCCCGCAGCCGCTCCTGTTGATCGGCAAAGGTCGACAATGAGAGCTCCAGGTAGCTCGGCAAGAGGGCTTGCATTGAATTGCCGTAGAATCCAATCAACTGACGCAAGAACTGGATCGGCAACAGGTTTTGACCCTCCCGTCCCTCTTCCTCGACGATGATCTGGGTCAAAACCGAGCGGGTGATGTCGTCATTGGTCTTGGCGTCATAGACAACAAAATGAATGTCGTTTTTCACCATCTCTGACAGGTGCCCTAGCGTCACATATGAGCTTGATGATGTATTGTAGAGTCGGCGGTTCGCATATTTCTTGATGATCACGCGATCGTCGCTCGACTTACCGCCCGGAACGCTCGCCATAGTGTTTCCTCCGAGGTCCCGCCACATGCGGTTCCCTGTTCTTGCAGTGCACTATCGCGGATGCGAGGTCATTTTCAAAGCTACCTCGCCCTACAGGCGATGATTTCACCCTCTTGATCATTGCCGCGTGCTTCTCGATAGATGTTCTTAGACCAAAGCTAGGGAGATTTTCATGAGTGACGTTGTCATTGTTTCGGCCGCCCGGACGCCAGTTGGCTCGTTCAATGGCGCGCTTTCCAGCCTGCAAGCGCATGAATTGGGCAAGATCGCGATTATGGCCGCCGTCGAACGGGCTGGCATTTCCGCCGCCGATGTTGGTGAGGTGATCATGGGCCAGGTCTTGCAGGCCGGCGCGGGCCAGGGCCCAGCTCGTCAGGCCTCGATGAATGCGGGCATCCCCATGGAAAGCCCCGCATGGAGCTTGAACCAACTCTGTGGCTCGGGTCTTCGTGCCGTCGCGCTTGCCGCCCAACAGGTAGCCGATGGGTCGGTATCGATCGTCGTGGCTGGTGGTCAGGAAAGCATGAGCCAAGCGCCTCATGCAGCCAATCTGCGCAATGGCACCAAGATGGGTGACATGGCCTTCATCGACACCATGACCCGCGATGGTTTGATCGACGCCTTCCACGGCTATCACATGGGCCAGACGGCCGAAAATATCGCCGCCCGCTGGCAGATCACCCGCGAAGATCAGGACGCCTTCGCTGTGGCCAGCCAGAACAAGGCCGAAGCGGCTCAGAAAGCCGGTCGGTTTGTGGGCGAAATCGCGCCGGTGACGATTAAGGGACGCAAGGGCGATACGATCGTCGATCAGGACGAATACATCCGCCACGGCGCGACCCTCGAAAGCGTCTCAGGCTTGCGTCCGGCCTTCAACAAAGAGGGTTCGGTGACAGCGGCAAATGCGTCTGGTCTCAACGATGGCGCGGCCGCCCTCGTATTGATGAGCGCCGATGAAGCCAAGGCGCGCGGGTTGACGCCACTCGTTCGGATCGCGTCCTGGGCCAGCGCAGGCGTTGATCCTGAGATCATGGGCACCGGACCCATTCCGGCCAGCCGAAAAGCCTTGGAGAAGGCCGGGTGGTCGGTGGCTGACCTCGACCTCATCGAGTCCAATGAGGCCTTCGCGGCCCAGTCGATTTGCGTGGTGCGGGATCTGGGCCTCGATCCAGCCAAGGTCAATGTGAACGGCGGTGCCATCGCCATTGGGCACCCCATCGGCGCATCGGGCGCGCGCATCCTGACCACCCTCATCCACGAGATGAAGCGCTCTGGCGCCCAAAAAGGGTTGGCAACGCTTTGCGTTGGGGGTGGCATGGGCGTGGCTATGTGCGTCGAACAGCTCTGACTAAGGCCGGATTTGACAACAAGAAACAGGGAGAGACATCCATGGCAAGAGTGGCATTTGTCACCGGCGGGACGCGCGGCATCGGGCGCGCCATCTGCGAACGACTGAAGGCTGATGGTATGAGCGTTGCCGCCGGCTATTCGGGCAATGAGGAGGCCGCGGCCGCCTGCGCCAAAGAGCTTGGCGTGATGGTGGTCAAGGGCAATGTCGGTTCCTATGAGGACTGCCAGCGAGCCGTCGAAACGGTAAGCACAAAGCTGGGGCCTATAGACATTCTGGTCAACAATGCCGGCATCACCCGCGACGGCGTGTTCCACCGCATGAAACCAGAACAGTGGTCAGAGGTTATCCGGGTCAATATGGACTCCGTTTTCAACATGACCCGTCATGTAATCGAGGGCATGCGTGAGCGGGAATGGGGCCGCGTCATCAACATCTCATCGATCAACGGTCAAAAGGGCCAGATGGGCCAAACCAACTATTCGGCGGCTAAGGCTGGCGTCATCGGTTTCACCAAGGCCCTCGCGCTCGA
>JANPNB010000158.1:0-9086 GCA_031427275.1 Alphaproteobacteria bacterium
GTTGCGACTGGCCGCCAGGATGATGCCGCCAAGGGTTGGGACCTTGAGCTGCCGCTGACCTAGATGATCATAGCCAACGAAGAGCGCCAACTCTTCGCACCAGAGCTCAGCCACCAAGGCCTGCGTCAGCCTCGCGGCGCGGCGATCCAGACGATTGGCCATCGCGACCCTGCCCGCGCGCCGCCAGGCATCGGCAAGTTCCTCCAAGGCCAAGAGGCACCAGCCGCAAAAGATGGGATCGGTGACGATGAAACTGTGGCCGCTAGTGCGGGCCTTAGCTGGATCATAGGCCACCGCTTCCAGATCGACGCTCAGCTTGTGGTGGCTGGTCAACAGGGCCCGGCGCGAGGAAGCATCAACAATCGGATCATAGAGCGGCGAAGCGTCGGCCCCAGACTCCAAGGGATGCAAGATCACCGGGGCGACGCCGGGCACCAGCGTGCGTCTGCGCAAGGTGGTCATCAGACCCTCCGTCGCGACCTCTAGTAACCGGGTGTCGCTATCCAAGTTGGGATCATAGATCACCGCTGTCGCGTACGCACCGACCGGTGGATCGATCAGCCAACTGCGGCCATCGGGGCGATAGATGGGTCCCAACCACTCGACCACCAGCTTGGTGCGCGCTTCGGCACCGGGCATCGGCCGCTCATGCGCCAACAGGCCCTCATCGGTGGTGTTCGACGCATAGAGGATGCGCAACTCCTCCAGAGCCGCAGCTCGGTCCAGATGGCGCAGGGCTATGGCGTGATAGCCGCTATCCCACGAGAACAGGCAACTATATTCCCGCGCGGCCGGCACGTGAAAGGTGCCACCGAAGGCCTCCACCCGATGGGCGGCAAACATCTCGCGACATGCGTTGACGATATCCATGGATCCAAAGAGCCCAACTTCGGCTGCGCGATCAAGGGCAATGGCGAAATTCCGGTCGCCGACATGTGCCGGGTTCACACCGCCACACGCCCAACGCTGCCGCGCTCAAATATTGCAAGTGAGTTGCCAGACAAAGGCTGAGGCTCACTCCGAAATCGACCGGCCCCGCGTCTCTGGCAGACAAAAGATTCCGATCACCACACCGAAGGCCGCGAAGGCCACGGGATACCAGAGGCCGGCATAGATATCGCCTTGGGTAGTGACGATGGCAAAGGCGGTGGCAGGCAAAAGTCCTCCGATCCAGCCCGATCCCAAATGATAGGGGAAGGATAGCGCCGTGTAGCGAATACGGGCCGGGAACAGCTCGACCAAGAATGCCGCGCCGGGCGCATAGCCCATGGCCGCCAGGACCACGAGATAGATGATGATCGCCACGACTTTGGGACCATCGACCTTGGCAGGGTCTGCAGAGGCGGGGTAGCCCACCTTGGCCAGCACAAGGCCAGCTTGGGTTTTGAAGGCGGTGATTGCGGCTTCACGGGCCGGGGCGTCGAGACCTCGAGGGTCAGGCGCGGCCAGCACAATGTCCCCCAGATGGATCTGGGCGACAGATCCCGCAGGCAGCACCGCATTGCGATAGCTGATACCCGCGCGTGACAGATAGGCCTTGGCGATATCGCAGCTAGAGCGGTCAAACTTGTTGGCCCCCACAGGATCAAACTGCACTGAGCAGGCGGCGGGGTCCGCATAGACCATCACCGGCGTGGCGCGCTGGGCCGCCGCCAGGGCCGGATTGGCCGCCTCGGTCAGGGCGTGGAAAGCGGGGAATAGGGTGAGCGCTGCCAGGATGGGGCCTGACATAGTGATCACCTTGCGACCGATCCGGTCACTCAGCCAACCGAGGAACAGGAATGACGGCACTGCGATGATCAGAGCGGTGACCAGCAACAGATTGGCCTGCAAGTCATCGACCTTGAGCAGCCGTTGCAGGAAGAACAGCGTGTAGAACTGCGCCGAATACCAAACCACCGTCGTGCAACCGATGGCCCCAAACAACACGGCCAAGACCAGCCGAAGGTTCCTTCCAACGAGAAAAGTCTCGGCCAGTGGGGCCTTGGAGAGGGTGCCGCCTGACTTCATGGCCTGGAATACCGGGCTCTCGGCCAGCTTCATACGGATCCAAAGCGAAACACCCAATAGGGCCACAGAGATCAGGAACGGAACCCGCCAGCCCCACTCCTTGAACACCGCCTCACCAAGAAGTAGGCGACAGCCAATGATCACCAACAGCGAGGTGATCAGGCCGCAGGTGGCCATGGCATTAATGAAGCTGGTGTTGAAGGCGCGCTTGTTGGCCGGGGCATGCTCGGCCACATAGATCGCCGCGCCACCATACTCGCCACCGATGGCCAAGCCCTGGATCAGCCGCAAGGCCACCAGCAGGATGGGCGCTGCAACACCGATCGTTGCATAGCCCGGCAGCAGGCCAACCAAGAAGGTCGACAATCCCATGATCATCATGGTCACCAGGAACGTGTTCTTCCGGCCCACTCGGTCACCGATGCGGCCGAACACCAAGGCCCCAAATGGCCTGGCAATGAACCCAGCGGCAAAGGCGCCTAGGGCAAAACCGAAGGCAGTGCGCTCATCGACGCCGGCAAAGAAGTGCTTGGCGATATGGGTTGCCAGAGCGCCGTAGAGGAAGAAATCGTACCACTCAAAGAGGGTGCCGACCGACGCCCCCGCAATGATCATGGTCGGGTTTTCCGATGCCTCAACACGCGCACTATCATTCTCAGTCATCAACACGTCCCAACCCGATTTGTTCTATTATGTCGTGGCCCGCAGAACTTAGCGAGGGCCTTTACTGGGACCGCCCGGATGACGCAGCGCCCCGGCTAGCAACTTCGGTCGGTTCACTGGGCGCGCGTGGCTTGACCTGCCCATCGAGCATGTCGATCGCTTCGCGGATATAGGTCGCGTGGGTGACGATGCCGATACCCAAGCGCTCGTTGTTCAACTGGACTTCCTCGGTCAAGAGCCCCGCGATGATCTGCTCGGCTTCTCCGTTGCGCTGGTAACCTTCCTGCGACACGAAGACCGGACCGCCGGAGTTTCCTGGAAACACCGAAAAATCCAACAGGAAGGTGGGATAAATCCTCGCCGGGGATACCGGATATGATGCTACCCGCCCGGCCCGCAGGATCGGAAAGCCAGCGGCATTTGCCGACAGTCCGCGCGGAAATCCCAGAGCCATCATCTCGTCGCCAGGGCCGATCGATAGTTTGTCGAAGCTGTCATTCTGCGCCAGCCAGGCTTTGGGAATAGCTGCCGTGGCGAAACTGGGCGGCACGACCAAGCTGATTACCGCAATGTCGCGGCTGGGCAGACGCGTCCAAAGCTCACGCCCATCCGGATCGCGGATCAGCAAGGGCGTCGGCGCAAACGTCCAAGACCCGTCTGGATTGGCAAATCGGTAGCCGATCTTAGCTTCGGTGCCGGGCATTTTTTCGAACACATGGCTGGCGGTGACCAGAACGGTGCGTGGCGCACCATCGGGCCCGGGCGCGTCAATCAGGAACCCCGCGCCGACCGTGCGCATACCGTTGGCCAATGGTTGCTCAAGTTGAACCGTGGCATGGATCAGCGCCATCTGAAGATCATAGGCCATGGTAATTCCAACTCTGGTCTCGCAAATTGAATGCTGTGATGCCGCCCGCAAAGCAAGCCTCTTGAGACGGGCCAGAGCAGGGTGCAGTAGAGATTATGGTTGACCTATCCGAGCCTAGAACGCGGGAGATTTTCTTCGATCTGCATAGCGGCCTGCCCCGTGAAGGACCCGGCAACCGCGCCTCGACCCTTAGAGCCTTGGCCGCCGCCGGACCTCTGCCCGCGAACCCTGCCATTCTCGACATGGCCTGTGGTCCCGGTATGCAGACCCTGGATCTGGCCCGCGCCCTGCCCACCGCAAGCATCACCGCGCTCGACGGGCACGGTCCCTTCCTGGCCGAGGTGGCGCGTAGAACCGTGGCCGCAGGATGGGCGGATCGCATTCGCACCCTGCGTGCCGACATGGCCGCTCCGCCCCACGATTTGGGTCAGTTCGATCTCATCTGGTGCGAGGGGGCGGTCTACATGCTGGGCATTGGCGAGGCCTTGAGAGTTTGGCGGCCTCTGTTGCGCCCCGGCGGCGTCATTGCCTTCACCGAGCCGGTTTGGTTGCACCCCAATCCTCCCGAGCGTGCCCTGCGCAACTGGGTGGATGACTATCCGCCGATGACCGACCGTTCGGGCATCAGAGCCCAGGTGCAGGGCGCAGGATATGAAGTCCTAGACACTTTCACCCTGCCCCCGGAGGCCTGGTGGGTAGATTACTACTGCCCCCTTGAAGCGCGGGTTCCCTTACTCCAGGCCAAGTACGGCGGCGACCCCATCGCCAAATCGGTTCTCGACGCCGCCGAAGATGAGGTCGAGGCCTACCGGCTGCATGCCGATGTGTTCGGCTATGAGTTCGTGATTGTCAGGCCGATGTCAGACTTGTGAAAGATCCATGACCCCAACGCCCCCCACCGCCCGCCGCGACCCCAAAGTCATCACCCAGCTTGGCCGCACCCGAGTTGATGACTATGCCTGGATGAAGGACGAGAACTGGAAGGAGGTGCTGCGCGACCCCAAAGTGCTTCGCGCCGATATCCGCGAGCATCTCGTCGCTGAGAACGCCTACACCGCCAATATGCTCGAGGGCACGGAGGCCTTGCAGGCCCAACTGTTCGCCGAAATGAAGGGCCGGATCAAGGAGGACGATAGCTCCGTCCCCGCCTCGGACGGCGCGTGGGACTATTATGTCCGCTATGAGATCGGAGCAGAACATCCGGTGCATGGCCGCCGTCCGCGTGGCCGCAGCGACGGCGAGGTGGTGTTACTGGACGAGCAGGCCCTGGCGAAGGACAAGGCCTTCTTCCAGGTCGGTGCGGCCCACCACAGCCCCGATCATCGGCTCTATGCCTGGGCCGCCGATGAGCAGGGGTCAGAATACTACACGATCTGGGTCAAGGACTTGGCCACCGACGAGACTTTGGCCTTCCAGATCGACAGCGCCTATGGCGACTTCACATTTTCGCCCGACAGCGCCTGGCTGTTCTGGATCTGGCGCGACGAGAATGCTCGCCCCTCTAAAGTGTTTCGCCGCCCCGCGCGAGGCGGCGAGGACGTGCTGGTCTATGAAGAAGCCGACGAGGGCATGTTCCTGGGCGTCGGCACCACCAGCGATGACAGCCATATCGTCATCCATGTGGGCAATCAAGAAACCACAGAGATCTGGCTGATCGACGCCGCCAACCCCACTGCCGCGCCAGCCGTTGCTGAACCTCGCCGGGTCGGCGTGAAGTATGAGCTCGATCACTGGACAGACCGCTGGGTGATCCGCACCAATGATGACGGCGCGATAGATTTCAAGCTGGCGCAGTCGGCGGCGACGGTTCCCACCAAGGACAGTTGGGTCGATTTCGTTGGCTATCAGCCTGGCCACTACATCACCGGTTTCGCGGCTTTCGCCGACCACCTGGTGCGGGTGGAGCGGGTCAATGCCAATGACCGCATCGTCATCATGCCCCGGGTGGGTGCCGAGCACATCGTCGCCTTTGATGAAGAGGCGCATGCGTTGTCCCTAGAGGGTGGCTATGAGTACGCGACCCCCCTCACCCGCTTCGTCTACCAATCGCCGACGACCCCGCGACAAACCTTCGACTACGATATGGCCACGCGCGAGCGAACCCTGCGCAAGACCCAGGAAATCCCCTCTGGTCACGACCCGGCGCGCTATGTGGCCAGGCGGATGATGGCCCCGGCTCCAGACGGCGAGCTGGTGCCGATCACCGTGCTGATGCTGAAGGGCACGCCGCTGGACGGTACAGCCCCCCTGCTGCTCTACGGCTACGGCTCCTACGGCCATGCCATGGAGCCCAGCTTTTCGATCCGCAATCTCAGCTTGGTGGACCGGGGATGGATCTGGGCCGTCGCCCATGTGCGCGGCGGGTCCGACAAGGGCTGGGGTTGGTTCCTGGATGGCCGCAAGGCCAAGAAAGCCAACACCTTCACCGACTTCATCGCCTGCGCCGAGCACTTGGCTGCCAATGGCTATGGCGCGCGCGGTCGGATGGTCGCCTACGGCGGATCGGCCGGCGGCATGCTGATGGGGGCCATCGCCAATATGGCACCCGATCTCTGGGCCGGGATCATTGCAGCTGTGCCGTTTGTAGATGTGCTCAACACCATGAGCGACACGACCTTGCCGCTCACCCCCCCCGAATGGCCGGAATGGGGTAATCCATTGGAGGACGCGCAAGCCTACGACCAGATCGCCGCCTACAGCCCCTATGACAATGTGAGCGCCAAGCCCTATCCAGCGATCTTGGCCACCGGCGGGCTGTCTGATCCTCGGGTGACCTATTGGGAACCGCAAAAGTGGGTGGCCAAACTACGGGCATCGACCACCGGCGAGGCGCCTATGCTGCTAAAGATCAATATGGAGGCCGGTCATGGTGGGGCCTCGGGTCGGTTCGACTTCCTCAAGGAGATCGCCCTCGACTATGCCTTCGCCATCTGGGCCATGGAGCAAAAGGGAGCCAACATTGATTATACGGACTTCGACTGAGCGGGACGCTCAGGCCCTGGCCGACATCTATGGCCACCACGTGCTGCACGGTTTCGGCACCTTCGAGGAAGTGCCGCCCTCTCCGACCGAGATGCTGGAACGTCGTGCGGCGATCCTAGCTTGGGACCTGCCGCATCTGGTGGCTGAGGCAGAAGGCCGGGTGTTGGGTTTTGCCTATGCTGGCCTATTTCGCCCTCGCGCAGCCTACCGTTACACCGCCGAAGACAGCGTCTATATCGCGCCTGACGCCATCAGCAAGGGCGTCGGCAAGGCGGTGCTGGCCGCTGTCATTGCCGCCTGCGAGGCACGCGGTCTGCGCCAAGTAATGGCGGTCATCGGCGACAGTGACAACGCCGCCTCCATCGGCCTACATACTTCGCTCGGCTTTGAACACGCCGGAATTTGTCGCAGCGTCGGCTTCAAGCATGGTCGCTGGGTCGACACAGTTTGGATGCAGAAACCCCTAAATGGTGGCGACACGCGAGAGCCCGATCAGCCTGGTCTCGCGCTGACGGGTCACTGATCAGAGCTTCACACTGCGCAGTCGCAAGGCATTGCCAATCACGCTGACGGACGACAAGGCCATCGCGAGAGCCGCGATCGCCGGCGAGAGCAGCCAGCCAAAAGCCGGATACAAAATGCCCGCAGCAATAGGAATACCCGCGACATTGTAGGCAAAGGCGAAGACCAGATTCTGGCGAATGTTGCGCATGACCGCACGTGACAAATGACGCGCTCGCACTAACCCCTGCAAGTCACCCTTCAACAAGGTGACCCCGGCGCTCTCGATGGCGACGTCAGAGCCCGCTCCCATGGCCACACCCACCTCAGCGGCGGCCAGGGCTGGCGCGTCATTGACCCCGTCACCGGCCATGGCCACGACGCGGCCTTCTGCGCGGAGTTTCTGCACCACTTTGGCTTTATCTTCCGGCAAGACTTCGGCCTCAACCTCATCAATGCCGAGTTGTGCTGCAACGGCCAGTGCGGTTGTGCGATTGTCGCCGGTCATCATGACCAACCGAATCCCGTCGACCTTCAAGGCGGCGACCGCTGCTGCGGAACTCGCCTTGATGGGATCAGCAATCCCGAACAGCCCGGCAAGTTTGCCGTCGACGGTCGCGAAGATCGTGGTCGTCCCGTCCTTACGCAACGCTTCTGCATCCGACTTTAGCGCCGACAAATCTATATCGTGCTCGGCCATCAATCTGGCACCGCCCAAGACGACGGCCTTCCCCTCCACAGTTCCCAACACGCCTTTGCCAACCGGGGAGTCGAAGTCCGTCGCCTCGGCAAGGACTAAGTTCCGGTCCTGGGCGGCTCGCAGTATGGCGTCGGCCAGGGGATGCTCGCTGCCGCGTTCTAAACTGGCGGCGACACGGAGTAACTCGGTTTCGTCGAAACCAGTCGTGACCTTGACGGTGGTGACCGAGGGCCGCCCCTCGGTCAGGGTGCCGGTCTTGTCGATGACCAGAGTGTCGACCTTCTCAAACCGTTCCAAGGCCTCGGCGCTCTTGATCAGCACCCCGAGCTGCGCCCCGCGCCCGACGCCCACCATGATCGACATGGGTGTCGCCAAGCCCAGCGCACAGGGACAGGCGATAATCAGCACTGACACTGCCGCGACCAGGGCGTAGGTCAGCCGCGGCTCGGGGCCGACCAGCGCCCAAACCATTGCTGCTATCATGGCTGCGGCGATAACCGCAGGTACAAACCAGCCGGACACCACATCGGCCATACGCTGGATCGGCGCGCGGCTGCGCTGAGCCTGGGCCACCATCTGAACGATCCGCGCCAACAGCGTTTCGGATCCGACTTTTTCAGCACGCATGATGAAGGAGCCGGTCTTATTGATAGACCCGGCGATCACCTTGGCCCCGGCTTCTTTGGTCACCGGCATCGACTCGCCAGTGACCAAAGCTTCATCAATGGAAACACGACCTTCAATCAGTTCGCCGTCGACTGGGACCTTCTCTCCGGGCCGTACGCGCAGGCTATCTCCGACCACAATAAGGTCCAGGGTCACCTCTTCATCGGTCCCATCGGCCTTGATGCGACGCGCGGTTTTAGGGGCCAGATCGAGCAAGGCCTTTATCGCACCCGAGGTTTGATCTCGCGCGCGAAGCTCCAGGACCTGACCTAACAAAACGAGCACGGTGATGACGGCCGCAGCTTCGAAATAGACCGGCACCGCGCCCATCGCGTCGCGAAGACCGCTGGGGAACAGCCCGGGCGCGAACACGCCAAACAGGCTGTAGCCATAGGCCACCCCGACCCCCATAGCGATTAGGGTGAACATGTTCAGGTGCCGCGTCAGCAGTGATGTCCATCCGCGCTGGAAGAACGGCGCTCCGGCCCAAATTACCACGGGTGTCGCGAGCGCAAATTGTATCCAGCTAGAGGTCTGGGCTGGAATCAACTTCATCAGTGGGCCGAAATGGCCGCCCATCTCCAGGACAAAGATCGGTGCAGTGAGCACGAGCGCGACCCAAAACCTGCGAGTCATGTCCGCCAATTCCGGGTTGGGCCCGCTGTCGGCAGTCACCAGCTCCGGCTCCAACGCCAT
>JANPNB010000159.1:0-4250 GCA_031427275.1 Alphaproteobacteria bacterium
CAGCGTCAACAAGGTCATATTGGTCGGCAATCTCGGTGCCGAACCGGAGATTCGAAGCCTGAATTCAGGCGATCGAGTCGCAAATTTGCGGATCGCCACGTCGGAAACCTGGCGCGACAAGTCGAGCGGCGAACGCAAGGAGAAGACCGAATGGCACCGTGTGGTGATCTTCAACGACAACCTCGTAAAGGTGGCTGAGAACTACCTGCGCAAGGGCTCGAAGGTCTATATCGAGGGCTCGCTGCAAACCCGAAAATGGGCCGACCAATCGGGACAGGAGAAGTTCTCGACAGAGATCGTCCTGCAAAAATTCCGCGGCGAACTCACCATGCTGGATGGTAAGGGCGACGACACCGGGGGTCGCGAAAGTGCTGACGCTGGCGGGTACT
This sequence comes from Alphaproteobacteria bacterium, assembly GCA_031427275.1. Classification (GTDB taxonomy): domain Bacteria; phylum Pseudomonadota; class Alphaproteobacteria; order Caulobacterales; family Caulobacteraceae; genus Phenylobacterium. The sequence goes on from JANPNB010000159.1 coordinate 390, forward strand.
CGGGCGGTGGCGGCGGGTTTGCCTCAGGCGGTGCTCGCAACCAGGGCTCAGGCCCGCGTGAAGACTTTTCCGCAGATTTAGATGATGAAATTCCGTTCTAGAGATCTGTCTCTGTGGCGTCTTTCGGCTGAATGATGAGATCCAAGTTGGCGGCGCGGATCACCGCGGCTGCATCATCATAGAAAAACGGGAGATAGGCGTAGCGCCGCCCCTTGGTGACAGGCGTCGCTTCGTGAAGCAGCGAGCACGAGAAGACGGCCGCGCCACCCGTAGGTGGGCGGTAGGTCCTGGGGCCAAATTCGGGAAACCGCAGGTCTCCGCCCTCGAAGTCCTCCGCGTTCAAATTGATAGAGCAGGCGAATTTCCGGTGCGCCGTGCCTAGGGTGGTGTCATCGCGATGCGGTAGAAAATAGCCTCCGTCTGCGGCGTCATAACAGGCGACGATGTCGCGCTCCTGGCGGGTCACTTCATACTGGAATGCCTTACGAATTTGCGGCAGCAGGCGGCGAACCAGGGCACGTCGAACCTTGGCGATCAGGCCAGCATCACCGATATCGACGTCGCGTCGGCGCTTGTAGCTGTCGAGCACGGGGACGGTCTTGCCATCCACCTCGCGCATCACCCCTGACGGTTGGCCACCGTCGGCCTGGTAATAGGCGATCAGAGCTTGGCAGAGTTCGGGCTCACATATGCTTGGCGCGATGAGGACCGGCGCGGTCAGAGGCACGCCGGCATGATCCTGTGGCGCGGGCAAGCCACGCACCACCTCAAAGAACCGTTGCCCATTCGCGATGGGTGTCCAAACTTGAACGCATTCAAACGGGTCAATCAGCACCCATCGGGGCTGATCGCCCCCGACCTCGCTCAGCGCGTCGAACAGGCGACTGATGGCGGCGTCGCGATCTAGAAACCAGCGCAGCCCAGTCTGGTCGCGCGCTTTGGCGATCGAAGTTTCGTCACGCAGCACCCCGAACGCTGAAATCTTGACGTCATCGAACAGGCTGCGGTGCGCGGCCATCTGACCTAAGGCGAGTTCGCGCGCCACCGGATCCATTGGCAGAAATGCCAGCAAGACGTACCGGCCGCCGAAGGCTGCGGAGGGGTAACGCGGGTTGCTCACCGTGGCCCCGACAAATCGTGGGGCCAAAGCACCTGGATAGATCGCCATGCCCTAAGCCTGACGGGTCTATTGATTTCTGGCAAGTTCGACGCGGGTCTTGGAAAACTGTCCTGCGATGGCCGCGTTGAGGTTGGCGTGCGCTATCGTGGGTGCTAGAACCGCCATGCAAATTCCTGTTCGATTCTAACGGCATAACCTCCCCTTGAGTGACACGACAAATACCCCGTCGGAAGACGGTCGGCAGGGGGGCATCGCCCCTATTGCCATCGAAGATGAGATGAAGAAGTCTTATCTCGATTACGCCATGAGCGTGATCGTCAGCCGCGCCTTGCCCGATGTGCGCGACGGCCTAAAGCCGGTCCATCGGCGCATTCTGTTCTCGATGAGCGAATTGGGCATGACGCCCGATCGGCCCTATTCGAAATCCGCGCGCGTGGTCGGCGACGTGCTGGCCCGCCTGCACCCGCACGGCGATCAGTCGGTCTATGACGCCTTGGTGCGCATGGCCCAGCCGTTCTCGATGGGGCTTTTGCTGGTCGACGGGCAGGGCAATTTCGGGTCCGTCGACGGCGATCCACCGGCCCAGATGCGCTATACCGAGTGCCGGATGACCAAGGCGGCGTCGGCTCTGCTGGCTGATATCGATCTCGACACCGTTGATTTCAAAGACAATTATGACGGCAAAGAGCAAGAGCCTGTTGTCCTGCCGGCGCGAATTCCCAATCTGTTGGTCAATGGGGCAGGCGGCATTGCGGTCGGCATGGCCACCAACATCCCGCCGCATAATCTGGGCGAAATTGTCGATGCCTGCTTGGCGTTGATCGACAGGCCCGACATTGGCTTGGACGAATTGCTGGACATCGTGCCGGGCCCGGATTTCCCCACCGGCGGCGAGATCATCGGTCGGACCGGCGCGCGCAATGCGCTGATGACCGGCCGTGGCTCGGTGATAATGCGCGGTAAGGCCGCGGTGGAAGAGGTCCGAAAGGACCGCGAGGGCATCGTCATTACCGCGATCCCGTTCCAGGTGAACAAGGCATCGTTGGTCGAACGCATCGCCGAACTGGTGCGCGAAAAGCGTATCGAGGGCGTCGGCGATCTGCGCGACGAGAGCGACCGCCAGGGCATGCGGGTGGTGATTGAGCTGAAGCGTGATGCCTCGCCCGACGTGGTCTTGAACCAGCTTTACCGCTTCACGCCGCTGCAGAGCTCGTTTGGCGTCAATATGTTGGCGATCAATCGCGGGCGGCCGGTGCTGATGGGTCTGCGCGAGATGATCGGCACTTTTGTCGATTTCCGCGAGGAAGTCGTGGTTCGCCGCACCCGGTTCCTGCTGGGCAAGGCGCGCGATCGCGGCCACGTCTTGGTCGGTCTGGCTGTGGCCGTGGCCAATATCGATGAATTTATCCGGATCATTCGCTCGTCGAAAGATCCTGCTGAGGCCCGCGAGCGCTTGGTCGCCCGCGACTGGCCGGCCGGTGACATGTTGCCGCTGGTCGAACTAATCGCCGATCCGCGCTCGATGGTGATTGAGGGCAACCTGATCCGGCTGACCGACGAACAGGCGCGCGCCATTCTGGCCTTGACCCTGTCTCGTCTAACCGGTCTGGGCAGCGAAGAAATCTTCGAAGAGGCCCGGGAGCTGTCAGGCTCCATCAAGGGCTTTCTCGAAATCCTGTCGTCACGCGACAACATCATGGCCATTGTTCGCGAGGAACTGGTCGAGGTGCGCAACGCGTTTGCCGTGCCGCGCCGCAGCGAGATCGTCGACGGCGACGCCGATGTGGAAGACGAAGACCTGATCGCCCGCGAAGACATGGTCATCACCGTCACCCACGGCGGCTATGTCAAACGCACGCCGCTGGTCACCTATCGCACCCAGCATCGCGGCGGGCGCGGCCGATCGGGCATGTCGACCAAGAACGAGGACGCCGTCACCCGGGTGTTCTCGGCCAGCACCCACACGCCGATGTTGTTCTTCTCGTCGGGCGGCAAGGTTTACAAGCTCAAGGTCTGGCGCCTGCCGGTCGGCACGCCCACCTCGCGCGGCAAGGCCTTCATCAACCTGTTCCCCATTGAGCCTGGCGAATCCATCACTTCGATCCTGCCTTTGCCCGAGGATGAGGCGACCTGGGATCAGTATGACGTGATGTTCTCCACCCGCTCAGGCGGCGTGCGGCGCAATAAGCTCAGCGATTTCGTGCAGATCAACCGCAACGGCAAGATCGCCATGAAGCTGGACGAAGGCGACTCGATCATCGGCGTAGGCCTCTGCAACGCGGCCCAGAACGACATCCTGCTGACCACGGCGCTCGGCCGCTGCATCCGCTTTGCCACCGAGGAGGTGCGGGTGTTTGCCGGCCGTGAATCCACCGGCGTGCGCGGCATCCGCTTGGCAGAAACCGACACGGTCATCTCGATGGCGATCCTGCGCTCGGTCGACGCCACACCGGCCGAACGCACCGCCTATGTGAAACACTCAAACGCCATGCGCCGCGCGGTGCTGGGCGAGGGCGAGGATGTCGAAGACGTCGCAGTCCCGGAAGACGACGACGAAGCCGGCGAAGATGCCGCGCTGTCGGGTGACCGCATCGCCGCCTGGGGCGCTGCCGAAGAGGTCATCCTGACTGTCTCCACAGAAGGCTACGGCAAGCGCACCTCGGCCTATGAGTTCCGCCGCACGGGTCGGGGCGGGCAGGGCTTGCTGGCCCAGGACCTGACCAAAAAGGGCAAGGGCGGCC
>JANPNB010000160.1:0-4043 GCA_031427275.1 Alphaproteobacteria bacterium
CCTACTCACATCAGAGACCCAGCCATGCGATCCACTCAGCAGTTCAGCGTAACCCTGCCCCATGAGATGGCGGCAGAGGTTAGGGCCAAGGTAGCGTCTGGCGACTATGCTAGTGAGAGCGAGGTCATTCGCGATGGATTGCGCGCGCTCCAGGCCCGCGACCGTGCCGTCGAGGCTTGGTTGAAGAACGACGTGGTCCAGGCCTATGACGCCATGATGGCTGACCCGAGCCGAGGCCTGTCGCTGCAAGAGGTGCGGGCGCATTTGGCCCAGGCGCATGAACGCGCCACCGTGAAGGTCTGATAGCGGGTAATTAGCTTCGACAAGACAGTCACATATTGCAGTGACATACAAAATACTGTATAGCCCGACCGAATGAGTGGAACGGCCAAATCAATCCGGTTCCTTGGTAGCGCGCTAAGCGACCTGCGTGCGTTTCCAAGCACGGCGCGACGTGACGCAGGATATGAATTGGACCGTGTGCAAAACGGTCTCGATCCGAGTGATTGGAAGCCAATGAACACGGTCGGTGCCGGTGTTCGCGAGCTTCGTATCCGGGATGCCAGCGGGGCTTTCCGGGTCCTCTATGTGGCGAAGTTCGCCGACGCGATCTACGTCTTGCATTGTTTTCAAAAGAAGACGCAGACCACCGGCAAGATGGATCTCGATTTGGCGTCGAAGCGATACCGGGACTTGGCAAGGGAGTTGGACCTATGAGCAACGACAGTTTCGTCAGCGTATGGGACGCCATTGAAGACACCCCTGCGCAGGCGGAAAACATGAAACTCCGCTCTGCATTGATGATGGCCCTTGAGCAACATATCCGCGCCCAAGGCTGGACCCAAGCCGAGGCTGCGCGCCGCCTTGGCGTGACCCAGCCGCGTGTCTCAGACCTGTTGCGTGGCAAGATCGGCCTGTTCGGCCTCGATACCTTGGTGAACATGGTGGTCGCGGCGGGGATGCGGGTTGAGATGCAGATTGAGAGTGTGGCTTGAGGGTGGGCCCGTAAGACGGGCAGAGTGTATGGTATCACTCTTGTGCGGAGTGACCCATTGAAAGTCGTTCGCGCGACCACTTTCAACACCAGAACCAGCTGAGCCAGTCCCGATGAGTTCCATACCAAAAGGATTAAAGGCCAAGGTGGACGCTCTCCTCGTGTCGATCGTGTCGCGCTACACGGTCATGCCTGATGGAGTCCTTGCCTCAGAGAGTTTCAGCAACGAGCTCTTCGAAGGAGCCCTAATTCAACTCCTTGAAATCGATTCAAGCGGCCTAAATTCAACTGAATTCGAGTCCTGCGCTCGCAAGGCGCTCAATTTGACGATCAAATCGCAAGTCTCATCCAGCACCGCTTTTGAGGAGCAACTCAACCTACAAATCGCTGAATTCAAGCGGAAGAAACTCTTGCCGTTTCGGGTTTGCTCGCGATGCTATTTCTCAGTTCCGCAGGGCTATCGACTGGATATCGATCTTTGGTCGGCAAGGCTTTCAATCTCACAACAGGCACCTGATGGCCTTTCTGTGGAACAACCTCGTGTTACAGGTCGTGCTGCGTTCGCTGAACCAGAGCTTGGCGCCTACCTCACGATGACCGTATATGCTCGTACCAAGAGCGGCGCGCTAGACCGCGCAACGAGAGACATTGGTTTCCTGCTCGGACTGCTCAATTTCACACTTAATCTCGGCAACCTCAGTTGGTCCTCGTTTGGTGTCGAGCGCGAGGTACGCGCTAAAATCTTCCCAGGCCGCGAGGTTTTCTTACTCAATGAGCAGGGCGCGGCCGACGATGGTATTTGGCGGTACTACATGGTCCACCCGTCACACTCGAAGCTATTGAGCAGCAATGAAATTGCGAGACTCGAACAGCGCACCACGGTCATCGAAAGACTCCACCGTCTTGGGAAGGGTGATCGAGCGTTTTACCGCGCCTTCTTCGAGCTCTATTTTGATGCGCTCTGTGAAGTAGACACCGACATCGTTGTGATGCGGCTCTGGAAAGCCGCAGAACACATTACAATGGGACAGCAGGCGCAGCACATCGCTAATCGTCTCGCGATCACATGGGCGGACAAGGACGCTGTTAGCGCAGTCTGTTACGCTTTGGGTCAGAGACGAAATATGACGATGCACGGCCACAAACCCGTCCCACAGATCGACTCGCTGCCCGAATCGTTTCGCCACTTCTTGGAGAATTCAGCATGGAGGTCACTGTCCAAAGGTGTGAAGAGCGTGGCGCACTGGAAGACCATAATGGAAATGTCTGACGCGGGGCTTGATCTCGATCTGGCGGCAGATGCTGTGAAGCTTCTCAAAACATTGCGACGAGCCGCGCCAAGCTGAGGGAAGGTGACAGAAAGAGAACTACGGCGAGCGTGTTGAAGGGTTCGCCGATCTGGCTCTTGTTGATGAGCCAAATCCATTTCTCATGAGACCCACACTTGCCACCAAACCCAGGGGAGCCAACCACCGTGCGCTATGTCGATCTCTCGATTGCCATTGAGAACAACGAGCATTCTGATCCGCCGGGGTTTTCGCCTAAGGTTAGCTATACCGGCCATGTTGAGGGCGCTCAGCAGCTGATTGCGTCGTTTCCGGGGTTGGCGGCGCAGGACCTGCCTGATGGGGAGGGTTGGGCGGTGGAGACTATTCGGCTGTCGACCCATAACGGCACGCATATGGACGCGCCTTGGCATTTCCACTCCACCCAGGACTCGGCCTTGGGCAAAGCTCGACCGGCCATGACCATTGACGAGTTACCGCTCGATTGGTGCCAGCGGCCCGGCGTGAAGCTGGATTTTCGTAAGTTTCCGGACGGCTATGTGGCGAGCGCGGGCGATGTTGAGGCCGAGTTGGCGCGGATCGGTCACAGGCTGGCCCCCTATGACATTGTGCTGGTCAATACCGCAGCTGGCGCGGTGTTTGGGCGGCCGGAATATGTCTCGACCGGATGCGGCGTGGGCCGCGAGGCAACGCTTTATTTGGCGGAGCGCGGCGTGAAGATTGTCGGCACCGATGCCTGGTCTTGGGACGCGCCCTTTGTACATACCAATAAGCGCTATCAGGAAACGCGCGACAGCTCGATCATCTGGGAGGGGCATAAGGCGGGGCGTGAGATCGGCTATTTCCAGATCGAGAAGCTGCACAATCTTGAGGTTCTGCCGCCCTTTGGCTTTACCGTCTCGTGCTTTCCCGTGAAGATCAAAGCCGCCAGTGCGGGATGGATCCGGGCGGTGGCGATTTTTGAAGATTAGATGGCGCAGTCGTTACGTCGTGCTGGGCCTATACCAGCGTGACCCGGACCCTGTGCCCAGGCGCGGCGGCGATAGCCCGATCACAGGTGAGTAGCCCCGCATCGAGAGCTTCAGCCAATGCGACATAGACCGCGTCATAAGCACTGAGATTATCCCGCAGTTGCCATACGCGCGGCAGCAGATGTTGATGCGGGTATCGCGTGATCGGCAGGTCCACCAGCACGCTCAGAGCCTCACGGGCTCGGGCGTCAGACAGATGACCGCCGCGCACGTATCGGCGGATCACCGCAGTGACCTCCACGTCGAGCAGGTGCGGCGCGTGAAGCGTGTGAGTGCCTATTTGCGCGCGAACGGCGTCAGCTAGAGGTGTGTGCAGCAGCAGTTCCAACACCGCCGAGGCGTCGAGCACAATCAATCGCGATCCCGCTCAGCTCTTACTGCCTGCGCGGCGGAAACATCGGTGATCACCGGGGACAGGCGATCAAGCCGGGCTCGCATTTGCACCCAAGTCGGCCGCTCTGCGACCTGACGGACCTCGTTCAAAAGGTAGTCAGACAGCGACATCCCGGCCAAGGCTGCCCGCGATTTCAGCTCGCGATGCAGGTCGTCGGGCACGTTACGGAGCTGGATCATGACGGGCATGTGATGAGGATGGTCACATGTGTATCACATGTCAAGCGACCAGTGCGGACTCAGCAGCGACGCGTACGATTGGGGTGCTGCCGCCCCCTACTTCACGCCATACCGGGCGTAGGTTTTGGCGACTTTGTTGTCGAGGCGCTTGGCGGCGGA
>JANPNB010000161.1:0-10465 GCA_031427275.1 Alphaproteobacteria bacterium
CGCATCCGGGCCGCTCGGGCGCATCGCCAGCAGCGCCGGCCAGAATACCGTCATGCCCAGGCCGAGCGCGATCCGACTTCATAGGTGCCGACAATGTGCCGATGCTGGAGCTGCGCGGCCGCTCGCGCTTCACGAGCAAACCGCGCCGCTTGGCTTCCTTGATCCACTCGGGCGAGTACCCGTTGGCACAGGCTCATGCACCGACTTGCGTGGGATGATGCCAGGTGCCTTGACGTCCACGCGGCGACGTTCGGCGACATTGGTCAGTGGACCTTTGCCGTCGATGGGCTCGCCAAGCGGATTGACGACCCGGCCAAGCAGGCCACGGCCGACCGGCACATCGACGATTTCCGACAGACGGCGGACTTCATCGCCTTCAGAGATGGCGCGGTCTTCGCCGAAGATCACGACGCCGACATTGTCGCTTTCCAGGTTCAGCGCCATGCCCTTCACGCCGGCCTTGGGGAACTCGACCATTTCGCCCAATTGGACGCTGTCGAGCCCGAAGACCCGGGCGATACCGTCGCCGACCGAGAGCACTCGGCCGACGTCGGAGACGTCAGCTTCTTCGCCGAAATTGGCGATTTGTGATTTGAGGATTGCCGAAATTTCGGCGGCGCGAATGTCCATGTCTTACGCTCTCTTGAGGGCGAACTTAAGGGAATCGAGCTTCGATCGAAGTGAAGCATCGAACAGTCGGGATCCGACCTGCACCTTGATACCGCCCAGGATGGACGGGTCGATGCGGGTCTCGATATCAGGGTCTTGGCCAAGTGCCGTGCGTAGAGCCGTAGCGACACCCTTGGCTTGAGCCGCGCTCAGTGCAACCGCAGTCGTCACTTGAGCCGAAACGACACCGCGGGCCTTGGCCGAGAGGACTTCAAAACCTGCAATTACGTCGGCCAGAGCCGCAGCACGACCGTTGGCCGCCAGCAGGCCCAGAAACTTGCGGGTTGTTGCATGCAGTTTGGCCTTAGCGGCGAGCGCGGCCAAGGCGGCTCCCTTCTCGGCAACGCTAAAGGCCGGAGAGGCGAGGAGGGTCCGGAAATCCTTGGACTCTGCGCGCATGGCTTTCAGCGACTTTAAGTCGGCCTCAACAGCGGCCACGCACTTCTCTTCTGTCGCTAGATCGAAGAGGGCTTGGGCATATCTGCCACCCACATTCGACGTCTTGGAATCGTCCGCCACTTAATTGTCCGCCCGATGCGTGTAATGAGCCGCCGAGAAGGATGTTCCTCGGTGGCCTAAAGGCTTGAAAGCGCTTGGAAAAGCACATCGGCTTGTGGAACCTGGGGAACCCCCTGTCCTGAAGCCGCGCGCCTGATAGCACGCGATTTTCGGCGCCGCAACCAAAGGAGAGCCCTTACTGCGTCAGGATTGCCTGTCTGGGGTCAATGAATGGGTTACAGCGCGGCGAAAGATCGCCGAGCCGCTGGCGATCAGATCGCCAGATCTGGCCAAAACTCTCCCGTGGGCAAAGATCAGACTGCGGGTGGCGCGGTCAACCCAAGCCTCCACACTGACCGCTTGGCCCTCAATCAAGGCCACGCTGAAATCCAGGGTTAGGGAAACCGGTAAACTACCGGGGCCGACGGCTTGAGCCAGCAGCGGCTGCAGCAGCACCGCACCAGCAGCCTCACCCGCGGGCACGGTCGCGTCTTGGCGCAAGATGATGAGTGAGTCGGGCATGAGATTGCAGCTTCTGGCGCGAAGACACCTAAAAGAAAAGGGCGTCGCAGTGATGCGACGCCCTCAAGTGGCAGGTTAACTAAGGATGCTGGGAGGCGAGCCTTAGCGTTTTGCGACCTGCGTACTGGGTAGAACTGCGGCATTGCAGGCATTGACCTGATCGGCGTCGAAAGCCTTGCGGCTGGTCGAGAAGCCAGCGACCGAACCGGCGGCCTTTGCAATTGTCTTGCAAGTGGCCGATCCATAGGTCTGGGAGGTCAAGGTCGTGGCGACGCAAGCGTCAGCTTCACAGACAAACATCGCGCCGCCAGCGATGAACTTGGTCTTGGTTGCCACCGGGCTTTGCAGCTTGGCGATAAGCGACTCACCAGCCAGGGCTGAACCAGCGAAAGATAGAGAGAGAACACCGGCGCAAATGGCCGTGAAAGATTGAAGCTTCATAGGTGAGCCTTCCAGCGTTTCGGGGAGAAAACGACCCCTGACGGGACCGGCCTCTTCAGCTCTGTTTTGCCGCCTTGGGTATCCCCACCCGCCGCGCAGTGCCAACTAAGCAACGCTAAGATAACAGTGTTAAGATGGGCTGCAACTGAATTTTCTGTAACGTCGCTATGCGAATTTGCAGATGGGTCAAACGAGCCAAACCCCTTGTCGAAGTTGATTACCCCAATCCTGTCGCCAGTTAGAGCGACCTGGGTTATCAGTCTCTCTCACCGGGGCGACGAAGGAACCTGAGGCAAACATGGCCAATGCGCAAACCGGCGGAAGTGGACGGCCAAAACCCCGCCGAAACGCAGTTCAGGCTTTGGTCTATTGGATTGCCGTCTTGGGCGTCTGGGGTCTGATTTTTGCAGCGGCCTTTTTTGCCGTTTTCGCTATCGACCTGCCTGACACCTCTAAGCTTTACGACGCCAAACGGCAGCCATCGATCTCATATCTGGATCACTCCGGCGCGTTGATTGCGGTGCGCGGAAGCCAGTATGCTCCGCCAGCCGATCTGGACCGCTTGCCAAAGTACGTGCCTGCCGCGTTTGTGGCTATTGAGGACCGGTGGTTCTACTATCACTTCGGGTTCAATCCCTGGGGGATTGTGCGCAGCCAGTTCTACAATCTCAGCCACAAGGGCGGTCCGCTGCGTGGCGGGTCCACCATCACCCAGCAACTGGCCCGCAACCTATTCCTCACGCCCAACCAAAATTATCGGCGCAAAGCCCAGGAGCTGATCCTGGCGGTTTGGTTGGAAACCAAATTCACTAAGAAAGAGATTCTGGCGCTCTATCTGAACCGGGTGAATTTCGGAGCCGGGGCCTATGGCATTGAGGCCGCAGCGCAGCGTTACTTCAACAAACCAGCCAGCCAGTTGACCATTGGTGAAAGCGCACTGTTGGCCGGGATGATGAAGGGGCCTTCACGCTACAACCCTGTCTCCTCGCCCGAGCGCGCAGCACGCAGGGCAACGATTGTACTCAATGAAATGGTGCAGACCAAGGCGATCACGCCGCAGGAACGCGATGAGGCCTTCAAGAACCCGGTTCGGGTCAGCCCGGTTTTGGCCAACCAACGCGCCCAGTATTTCGTCGACTGGGTGGACGAAAAGGTTCGCGATCTGGTCGGAGAGCCCACCGAGGACTTGGTGGTGGAAACCACCCTTGATCTGCCGATTCAATCGGCTGGAGAACAGGCCCTGACCCAGGGTGTTGCGGCGGCGGCCAGTCAGGGAGTGCAACAGGGCGCACTTGTCGCGCTGGACGGCGAGGGGCGGATACGCGCCTATGTCGGTGGCACCCGGTACGCCGAGAGCCAGTTTGACCGGGTGACCATGGCCCGGCGGCAAGCCGGCTCAGCCTTCAAACCCTTCGTTTATCTCACAGCTATGGAACAGGGGCGGACGCCTGCAACCCCGGTGGTTGATGAACCGCTGAAGATCGGGAATTGGGAACCCAAGAACTATACGGGCCGCTTTCTAGGACCCATGAGTCTCGAAAACGCCCTGGCACAATCGATCAACACCGTTGCCGCCCGCCTAGCCAGTGAGGTGGGCACCGCCAATGTGGCCGCGACGGCGCGACGGCTAGGGATCACCTCGCCTATTCAACTCGACCCCTCAATGGCGCTTGGTGCTGTTGAGGTCAGCCCCTTGGACATGGCGCAGGCCTATGCGCCCTTTTCGAACGGTGGGTTCCTGGCGCGTGGATACGGGATCGAGCGGATCCGCACCGCCGCTGGGCGCGTGCTCTATGATCACAGCCTTGAGAAGCCGGTTCGGCCGAGCGTCGTGCCAACGCCAAGTCTGCAGTTTATGAACCAGATGATGCGCAAGGTCATCACATCGGGCACCGGCACGCGGGCGAAGATCGACTCCTATGACCTCGCCGGCAAAACCGGCACGACCAGCGATTACAAGGATGCTTGGTTCGTGGGGTATACGGGCGGGTTCGTGACCGCAGTGTGGTTGGGTCGCGATGACAATACGCCGATGAAGCGGGTCGCGGGTGGCGGCGCACCTGCCGGTATCTGGCGAGACTTCATGTCGCAGACCCTGCCGCGCCTAAACGTTCAGGCCATACCTGGTGGCGCAATTGATCCAACGACCGTGGTGGCACCCGCTGACCCCATCGGAGACATTCTGAGTCCTTCGCCAGATCCAGACGTAACCGATACCGGTCCAGACAAACCAGACGACATTCCCTATTGATCGCCGCCGAACGCGTGCAGCCCGACGCCGTGCGCACGTAACCAAGACCGGTGCGGACCGGGATCACCCACCAAGGCCTGAACGTGGCTCCAAAATCTCGGCCCGTGGTTCTGTTCGATCAAGTGGGCGCATTCGTGGGCGACGACATAGTCAGCGACCTCGAAGGGGGCGAGGGCCAAGCGCCAGGAGTAGCGGATCGCCGCGGGTGCCCCCGGTCGGCCATTGCGACAGGACCCCCACCTTCCCTTGGCATCCATGATCGTGACGCTGGGAAGTTTGACGCCAAGTTGTCCGCAGTAGAACGCGGTCCGTTCCGCCAAAACCCGGTGCGCCTCTGATCTGATGCCACGAATAACCGACCGCGCGTAGGCCGCGCCCTCTCCCCGAGCCGCTAGGACCTCTGGCAGAGACTGGACCGATCCACGCTTGGCAAGCTCGAGGCGACAGGCTTGGCCGAAAATTTCGATGATCTCGCCCGGCGCGACCGTTTGGGCCGCGGGTAGCTCAGCCAGGCGTGCGGCGATCCAATCGGCGCGTTGACGGGCAAAGGCCGCAGCCTCGCCTAGCCTTCGGGGATTGGGCGCGGTGGCGATGAACTCGCGGCGCGTCCTGTCCAAACGGAGTGATACCCGTCGAGCTCGACTGTGGACCTTGAGACGGACGGTAACGCCCGCCACGTCCAGCCGGTCGCCATCGGCAAAGGTCGGTCCGAATAGACTCATCAACTCAGACTAAGCTGCTTTGCGGGTCTTTTCGAAGCCTGCTTCGAAGTCGCGAATAAACTTGCGCACACGGGGGTAGATTTCGTCGCGGAAGTGGTGCCCGTTGAACACGCCGTAGTGGCCAACATGGGGTTGGACATAGTCTTCCTTGTATTCCGCAGGCAGGCCCGAGCAAAGGGTATGAGCGGCCTGAGTCTGACCGATTCCTGAGATGTCGTCGTGCTCGCCCTCGACCGTCAAAAGGCCGATATCGGTGATCAATTCGGGCTGCACCAAGCGACCGCGGTGCACCAATTCGCCCTTCGGCAAGAGGTATTGTTGGAACACGTAGTCGACCGTCTGGAGGTAAAACTCTTCGGTCAGATCCAAGACTGACAGATATTCGTCATAGAATTCGAGATGTTTTTCCGCCGAGTCGCCATCCCCGTCCATCAAGTGCTGGAGGTATTGGAGATGGGCTTCCTTATGCTTTTCGATGTTCATCGACATGAAGGAATAGAGTTGCACGAAGCCTGGATAGACCCTGCGGCCCATGCCCAGGTGCGGTGCCGGTACGGCGTCAATCATCTTAGATTTGAACCAGGCAAACGGCTTTTCTTCGGCCAGCTTGTTGGTCACGGTGGGCGAAAGCCGGGCATCGATGGGCGAACCCATGAAGGTCATGGTACCGGGGCGGCTGGCCTCGCCATCCTGCGCCATCAAGGTTGCGGCGGCTAAGACTGCCGGCCCAGGCTGGCAAACGGCGACCACGTGCGGCCGGGGGCCCAAGAGGCGCAATATCTCGCGAATATGATCGACATAGTCATGAAAATCGAACCGACCATCCACCAGTGGGACGTCCCGGGCATTTGACCAGTCGGTGACGAAGACCTCGTGATCTTGCAGGAAAGCCTCGACGGTGCCACGCAGCAAGGTGGCATAGTGGCCCGATAACGGTGCCACGATCAGGACGGCAGGCTCAATCTCCCGGCGACCGGCCTTGCGCATGTCAGACATATCGCGGCTGAAATGGATCAGCTTGACCCATGGACTGCGCCAGACCTCGGTCTGCCGCACGCGAACATCATGGCCATCGACTTCGACCTTATCGATCCCCCAGTCGGGGCGGCCATATCGGCGGGTCAAATTAGAGACCAAGTCTGCTGAGGCGAACATTCGCCGACCGAAATCGGTGTCCTTTGCCCGATTGAAGGGCGAGCGCCAAAAGTCTCGCGTGGCCCGCGCGGCGAACCGAAGCGGCGTCGAGGCATAATATCCGGCTTCATGGAGTGTATAGAGCATCGGGCGCGCAATCCTTTGTGCAGCGCAGCATAACACCAAGGGACTTAAAAGAGTCCAGCCACTTCTAGGACAGGTTGACGCATGCTCTGCCGGATCGAGCGGCCTATCGCGCCATGGCTTGGGAAATTTGGTTCGAAATTTCTTCCGGACTGATCCCGTACGGCAACACCCGCGCGAACCGACCCTTTGGATCCATGATGTAGCTAGCCGTGGAGTGATTGATCACATAGTCGGGACCCGTCCCGTTTTTCTCGTAGAAAACCCGATAGGCCTTGGCCACCACCGCGACCTGTGCCGGGCTGCCGGTCAAACCGATGGTGCCTTTCGGAAAGGCATCATTGGCGAGGTAGGTAGTGAGTTGGGCTGGTGTATCGCGCTCTGGGTCCAAGGAAACGAAGATCACCTGGAGATCTTTGGCTTTCGGGCCCAATTGGCTTTGAGCTTGGCCCAAGGCTGCCAGGGTGGTGGGGCAAACATCGGGACAATAGGTAAACCCAAAAAATACCACACTCCATTTGCCGCGTAAGATCCGCTCTGTGACGGGCTGACCCAGCCGATCCACCAGTACAAATGCACCACCTGGACCTGCAACCGGTGGCGGGGCGAACACACCAGCGCGCCAAGCTAGGCCAGCCAAAAGGCCCAGCGCGACCACGCAAGCCGCAATCAAGATGGGAATTCGTCGTGGCATCAATAACGGGCCTCGTCAGGCGGTGTGATACGGGCGATGGTCGCCGCGATGGTTTCCGAAACAACATCGATACCGTCGGGGCCGACCGTCTCGTCTGGCCTCGATAGGCAAAGCGCAGAGGCGGCGCAAGCTGAACCGGCCTGGCCGACCAGCGCCCCCTCGCGCAGCCGCTTACGATTGCGCACCCTGGTGACCTTGAGATGGTGGTTCCTTCTGGGCCAGACGGCATTCTTGGTCACGATTAGTCAGGGTCTGCACTACGACGCCCCCTACGGTCTTTGTGCGGGTCTGGTCGGACTGTCGTGTTGGGTGAACCTGCTGACGGGCGTGGCGTCGCCGGGTCAGCGTATGACCACGCCTTGGGAGGCAACGGCACAACTCACATTAGACATTTTGCAGATCACCGGCCTGCTCTATCTGACCGGCGGCATCGCCAATCCCTTTGCCTTGATGTTGATCGCGCCCGTGACCCTGGCGGCCGCCACGCTACCGATAATCCCGGTCGCGATCCTAGGCGGTCTAGCCATTTTCGCGTCGGTTTTCCTGGGGACGGCTTTCCTCCCGTTGCCCGCTCCCGCAGGGGAAATAGTCTCCCTGCCGCAGAGCCACTTGATCGGGGCGGCCATCGCCAATGTTGTCGGCATCTTGGTCATTGCCGGATCGGTGCGGCAGGCGGCTGCGGAGTCGGCCAGGATGGCTTTGGCACTCGACATTACCCGCACCGTACTGGCGCGCGAGCAGCGGCTCTCTGCGCTGGGAGCCTTGGCGGCGGCGGCGGCGCATGAACTGGGAACCCCCTTGGCGACCATTGCCATCGTCGCAAAGGAATTGGCGCGGGAGGCAACCTCTGCCAGCGTTCGCGAAGATGCCGAATTGCTGACCGCCCAGGCCGCGCGGTGTCGGGAAATCCTTAAACGGCTGACCGATGCGCCGGCAGCAGCCTCCGACCAAGTGCATGAACAGATGAGCCTGCGCCAGTTGCTGCACGAAGTGCTGGAGCCCCAAACCAGCGTCAAGGGTGTGCGGGTTGAGGCCATCGTCACCGGTCCTCGCGGTCTGGCCGCACCCGACATTCGCCGGATGCCCGAGGTGCTGCATGCCCTGACGAGCTTTGCCGAGAACGCCGTCGATTTTGCTGCGTCTGAGGTTCTGGTCACCGCTCGCTATGACGAAACCGAGCTGTCGATCGAGGTGCGAGACGACGGCCCGGGCTTCGCGCCTGATATCCTATCACGACTGGGCGAACCCTATGTCTCAAGCCGCCCAGGTACCGCCGGGGGGCGGACGGGTCATGTCGGCATGGGGTTAGGCTGTTTCATCGCCAAGACGCTCTTGGAACGGACCGGGGCAGAGGTCCTGTTCAAGAATGCTCGACCGCACGGCGCGGTCGTCTCGGCGCGATGGGCGCGCGCGCGGATCGAAGTGACACAGTCATAGAAGATACAAAAGCAGCGCTTGCCCAAGCCTTGGGAATGGCGACATGATAGGTGCTGAAATGCGCGGCACGTTGTTCCGTTAGAGGTCGGTATGGAAGATCTCACTGCCGCTATCTCGGCCTTGCCCGACAAGAGCCTGCTGGTCCTTGACGATGATATCCCGTTGCGGACGCGGCTGGGCCGGGCCTTGGAGCAGCGCGGGTTCCTGACGACCATGGCCGGTAGCGTTGCCGAGGCCTTGAGCGCGGTGCGAGCTTCGCCGCCGGCCTTTGCGGTTCTTGACCTACGCCTGGAAGACGGCACCGGTCTCAAGGTGGTTGAGGCTGTGCGCGATGCCCGACCCGATGCGCGGATCATCATGTTGACCGGTTATGGTAATATCGCCACGGCGGTCGCAGCCGTTAAATCAGGTGCCATCGACTACCTGTCCAAACCGGCAGATGCCGATGAGGTGGCCACGGCGCTGCTGGCGACTGCCGGCCAACCCCCACAGCCGCCCGCCAACCCAATGAGCGCCGACCGCGTTCGCTGGGAGCATATCCAGCGGGTCTATGAAATGTGCGGCCACAATGTCTCTGAAACCGCGCGGCGGCTGAACATGCACCGCCGCACCCTGCAACGCATCTTGGCCAAGCGAGCCCCGCGCTAGAGCATGTTCCGATAAGTGGGAACCGGTTATCGGATTGGAACATGCTCTATTTTTTGGAACTAGAGTTCAAGCGTCAAGGACGAGACACCGCCGGCACGCAGTGCCGCCAAGCGGCCAAAGGCGATCATCAGGGCCTTGCGCCGCGCACCCACCAGCCGCGTCTCCAAGGGTTCGCGAAGCACTGCGCCGCCAAACCCATCGCACACCAACAGTCCCAGCTCAGACGGCAGAATGTGTTGGGGAAACTCTGGGGCCACGGCAAAGGCAAAGCGATCGCAGAACGGCGCGTATTCGTGCCACTTGCCATCGATACGGAAGTCCTCCAGCCCCGACTTAACCTCCACGATGATCAAGTCGCCGCGGGGTGAGAGTGCCATAAGGTCGGCGCGGCGCCCGTTGGGCAGGGTCACCTCAGCCAGGGGTGCGTAGCCCAGAGCGATCAGCAATCGGGCCGCGCCACGGGTCACCGCGCTGGTAATCTGGGGTCGAGTGATGGGCAGCAACGGGTCGTCCATAACCCATATTGTTCCGGCTTCGTTCCGGATGCAAGGGCTCAGCGCGTCGCGGACTGTGGAAATTCGAGGGCCGCCACGTCGTAACCCAGAGCCTTGATCCGCGCCACGGCCTGGGCCTTCGCAGAGGCCGCCAAGCTGGGGCGCTGCGACATCAACCACAGGCCGTGGCCGCTGGGCGTGCCTAGCAGCAACCAACCCTGGTCAGCTCGCTCGGCCAGCACCCAATATTCCTGACTGAGCATACCGCCGAAAAAGGTCATCTTGATTCGGGCGTTGGTGATGGGATCAACGACCTTGGCCTTGGCTTTCCACTCGGTTGGCGGCGCAGCCAGGCCGCCCTTGTGGCAGGTTTGCAGGACCGCAAATCCGTCAGCCGTCTTGGCCCAGTCCGAAGTCCCGCCGGTGCAACCCTTTTGAATCTTATTGGGTAGACGCGCCACCTCGTACCAACGCCCCAACATCTTGGCGGGTTCGATATGCTGGGCAGGCGGCACCGGCGTGAAGGCGGACGCAGCCGTCGGTCCCGCCAAAGCTAAGACCAAAGCGGCGCACGACAGATAACGAGGCAGTGAGAGCATCAGGCTCCTCTAGAGCATGTTCCGATAAGTGGGAACCGGTTATCGGAGCTAAACATGCTCTGACTCTTTGAATTAGAGCCCAGTTTTTCCCGTCAGACGATTCCGTCTGAAGGGAACGGGCTCTAGGGGAATCTCAGATGCCGCTCAATGCCTGTCGACCAAGGTTATTCTGCGGCGATGGAGATTGCCGACAGAGCCCGGTCCTTGAAGTT
>JANPNB010000162.1:0-2752 GCA_031427275.1 Alphaproteobacteria bacterium
CTGATCTCGATCAAGTCGCGGGCGATGTAGGCGATCGGTGCAGGGCGTGCGGACATTACGGCCAGGAATGGCCTGCTCAAGTTCGCCGACTACCGCGGCGACGGTTTCGCACGCGACACCCGCAAGTTGTGGGTGCAGATCGAGTACGCGGGCACGGCGCCGCGCTGAGTGCGCGCCGGCGCCGGCGTCATCGAACGCAGCGGTCTTTCCACAGCACAGGGATGTGCCAGTGCCGCGGGCGCAGGATGCGCAAGAGCGGCCGCACCGGACGAGAAGGCGATTCGCGCCGAGCTCGACCGCGCCCTCGACGCCAGCCATGCCGTACTCAGCCAGGGCGCCATCGCGCACGGCCAGCACGGCAATATCGCCATGCCGTTCAACACGTCCGGCATGTGCCGCGGCTGAATCAAACCACTACTTGATCCAAGTCAAGGGTGCCACCCCGATGCAGGTCTAGCCTTCAGCGAACTCCATGACTTGCGCGAACAGCGTCTTGCCCATGTTCATGCGTCACTCCGGGTCGTTCAAACCCCCGAGCATCGCAAACGAGCAATCCGGAATTCAAGGACACCTCGAAAAACCCCTGCGTTTCTGGAAAACGGAACCGTAACAAGTTGATTCGTATGGGGCCGAGTTTACACAACCCAGGTTTTTCGAGGGGCCCTCAAATCGTGGAAACCCATGAACCCCCCCAAACCCGCTTCAACATTGGCTTTGCGGCTCGCCCGCATCAAATAAACCGGACACTACTGCCTTCAGTCACAGATCTTGAGCCTGACCATGTTCGAGAGAATCCCGTTGGGTCAACTATTTGCAAGAACCACCGTCGAGGACGAAATCGCGGATGGCTCACGCAACCAATTGAATCTATTCGATTAACGTTTGGATACTGCTGGTGGTAACTGAGTATTCAATTGCCCGCGACCGGGCTGTTGTCCAATGCGCCGATGGCGCGGGAGGTTTCGTGTGAGATTATTTCGATTCTTGGTAGTGTTGCTGCTCATATCCCTGCCCGCCCTTGGAGCCGAAAAGGCAGGGGAGGTCGACTGGAGTCGGATGAATCCAGCCTTCGGGCAGGCGACTTATGTCAATGACAAAGCCGTGTGCGTCAATTGCCACAGGGACTCGGCTAATCACTACGCCGGGACCAAGCACGGCCAGGTGTTCCAGAACGGTTCCAAGGGGGCGCTTCAGGCACAAGATTGCGAGGCTTGTCACGGTCCACGCAGCGTGCATATAAGCAAACCTGATGCCAGCCTGGAATTGTCCATAAAACAATACACATCAGTCTGCATGCAGTGCCACCAGGACGGGAGCCGCATGCATTGGAAGAGCAGCCGCCACCAGACGAGCGAGGTCGGCTGCACTTCCTGCCATTCCGTCATGAAGAAGCAGAGCGACAAGGGCTTGTTGGCAAAGAACACCGAGGCGGCGGTCTGCTACACCTGCCACACCGAGGTGAGAGGGGAAATGCAGAAAGCCTCCCACCATCCGGTACGTGAAGGGAAGATGACCTGCTCCTCCTGCCACAACGTCCACGGTTCCGTGGGCAAGAGCCTGCTGAAGGGCGCGACGGCCAACGAAACCTGCTTCAACTGCCACCAGGAAAAGCGCGGCCCCTTCCTGTTCGAGCATGCTCCGGTGCGCGAGAACTGCGCCAACTGCCACAACGCCCACGGAACCAACAACCCCAGCCTGCTCGCCAGCAAGGGCTCGTTCCTTTGCCTGCAGTGCCATACCTATGGTGGCCACATCAACCTGCCCCGCTACAACCGGACGAGCAACCCCTACGGCGAGGGCTGCGTGAACTGCCACACCCCGCACGGTTCCAACAGCCCGTCGGGCGCCAAATTCACTCGCTAAAGGAGGCATCAACATGAGCACAAAACAGGTCATCGGATCATTGCTTCTGCTGGCGCCCATGGTCGTCCTGGCGCAACAGCCAAAGAAGGTCGAGCGCAAGGGTGAATTCACCGTCGAAGCCCGCCAGGTCAAAGTGGATCCCGAATCCTCGAAATTCAACGAGTACAGCGATGTCCGCAATGGATTCCCGCGGTACACCCTGGGCCTCGATCTCCTGGATCCCGTGAGCGGCCGCTTCCTTGACTTCAAGGGGAACAATATCCTTCGCGACGATCAGTCTATCGGCCTGTCGCTGGGACGTTTCGGCATGTGGAGCCTCGTGGTCGACCGCAACGAGCTCCCCCACAACCTGAGCTTCAAAGCCAAGACCCCGTTCAGCAATCAGGGAGGGGGACTATTCACGTCGGGCGCCCCCGTGGGCATTCCCAACCGGAACCTGACCCCGACTGCGGCCCAACTGCTGGCGAACGACGCGGCCACCGCCGCCTGGCTGGGCACCGCTCTGCGAGAAACCAGCCTGGGCACCCAGCGGGACAAGACGGGGGCCACCATGTCCCTCACCCCCACCGAGCATCTGAAGTTCCGCCTCATGCTCTCGGACGAAAAGAAGGAAGGTTCCAAGATCGGCTATGGCGCCATCGGGGACCGCCCCCCCCGCTCCCTCAACGTCCAACTGGCCCAGCCCGTGGATTATTCCACCCAGGAACTGAAGCTGGAGGCCGAGTACAACCATTCCCGGTACCAGGCGATGGTCACCTACACCCTCTCCAGTTTCAAGAACGACATTGACACCTTCCGCTTTCAGAACATCTACGCCAACCAGACCGCCGGCAGCACCTTCAATCAGTGGAGCGGATCCCGAGTGGGCACCTTCGGCCAAATGCCCCTG
>JANPNB010000163.1:0-3864 GCA_031427275.1 Alphaproteobacteria bacterium
GCGTTGGTCACATTGGACCCGAGGCGCAGCTGGGTGGTCCTATCGCCCTGATCAAAGACGGCGACATCATCAATATCGACTCCGACGCCGGGATCATCGATCTGGAGGTGGACCCCATCGAGCTGGAGAACCGCAAGCGCCATTGGGCACCGAAAGTGACGAACTACGGCTCCGGCGCGTTGTGGAAATATGCGCAGTTGGTGGGGCCAGCGCATTTGGGCGCATTGACCCATCCCGGCATGGCCGGTGAGAGCCATGTCTATGCGGATCTCTGAGGTTTAGGGCAAAGCCGCCACCCCGAACGCATAGGGGTGGCCAAACAGCAGGGCCGCGTAGACGCCAACGGCGATGGCGATCCGCCACCAGCCGATCTCGCCGATACTGAGTTTCTGTCGGCCTGCCAGGATCGCGGCAAACGGCACATTGGAGGTCTTGGCGGCAAAGCTGTCCCAGGTCGCGCCCAAGGCCCGCTTGCGTTTGGCGTCGATGCTGGTTGTGCCGATCAGCGCCAGGAACAGCATGGAACCGAACAGCACAAGGCTGGCCCGATCGCCGTTGACTAGAAGGTGCCCCGCCGCCCAGACCGCCACGCCCCAAAGGAAGGGATGGCGGGTAATCCGCAGCATGCCCTGAACCACATCTTCTCGGTCGAGCGCGCCCTCTTGCCGCACACTGGTCGGATTGGGTGTCAGGAGACCGGGCACGATCAGCAACATGGAAACCAGCATGAGGCTGATCTGGATGTGCCGCGTGATCGGGTTGATGTCCCAGTAGCTGAGGTTCCAAGCCGCCGATCGTCCACCTGCATAGGCAAAGCCTAACCAAACCAAGACGCCGACCGAGGTCAGGGAAAACAGACCCATATAGGGACCTTGCCCCATCATGCCGGTCAGAGTGTCACGCAGTCGGGTTCCGGAAACCAACAGGTGCAGAAGAATGAAGGTAAGGGCCGCAGCCAGCAGACTGATCATGACGCACTCCGTTGTTCGTGGACGCCGAGCCTGTGCCTATAGATTTACACTGTCAAGTATCGGCCGTTTCGGTTAAGTCGTCCTCGCCGTCGGCTGGGTGGTTCCAGGGTGCGGGTGCCAGTTCTCGGGTGGCAATCACAGGTGCCGTTTGAGGCGGGACTTGAGGCCTACGCAGGATGGCCTCGGTGCGCGCCAGCCAGCGATTGGCCTCTTGCACGGCGGAGGCCGACGAACCTGTGGCCCTGCGGGTTTCATCGCCGGCCTGCCACAGGTCCAGCTCGAAATCGGGATGATGGGCGTCATCAAAGATGAGTCGCAGGGTGACGCGGCTGGCCTGAGTCACCACCTGTTCGAGGGCCCGACGCGGCTCACCTCTGAAGGTGCGGGCGACAACATGATGATCAATGATCAGCTCTGCGCCCATGAGTTCATCAATGCGGTAGATGAGGCACCAGGCCCCGGCGTCCCAAGCCACGGCGCATAGACCCGTCTTGAAGTTCAAACCCGTCCCGCGACCCCGGCCCGGCGCAATGAGCAGGACGTCGGCTTCCGCGCCCAGCACTTTTTTGAAGGCGCGGCGAATCTGCCTGGTTTCGTTCAACGTCCACGCAACCATAGAGCCGATCACGGTCAAACCCGCGCCAGCCAAGACTACCAGCAAACCCAGCCGGACTATCTCATTCATAAGATGACATTATCGCCGTTTTCGCCTGCAGCAAAGCTCACAGGTCGAGTTCAACTTCGAATGGCACATGGTCGGACGGTTTGTCCCACCCGCGCACGTCTCGGTGGATGCGACAGCCGATTAATTTGTCAGCCGCCTGAGGAGACAGCAGGGCGTGATCGATGCGGATACCGTTATTCCGTTGCCAAGCCCCAGCCTGATAGTCCCAGAACGTGTAGCTCTCTGGCGCGCCATCGATGGCCATGAAAGCTTCGGTTAAGCCCAGCCACTTTAACGCTTGAAACGCCTGGCGGCTTTGCGGCTGGGCCAGGGCGTCTCCGGTCCAGTTTTCGGGATGAGCGGCATCGCGCGCCTGTGGGATTACGTTGTAGTCGCCGACCAGGGCCAGCGGTTCCTCATAGGCCAGGAGTTCGCGGACATGGGTATTCAGACGCTCCATCCATCGCAGCTTATAGGCAAACTTGTCGCCGGTAATGGGATTGCCGTTGGGCAGGTAGATCGAGGCGACACGCACGGGGCTAGGCCCCGACACAACCGCCTCAATATAGCGGGCGTGATCGTCGACCCCTTCTTCCAGCAGATCTTGGCCGGGCAGACCTCTGCGCACATCTTCTAGCGGACGCTTGGACAGGATGGCGACGCCGTTATAGGTCTTCTGTCCATGGACCGCGACATTATAGCCAAGTCGTTCAAAGGCTTCGGTCGGAAACTTCTCGTCGATGCACTTGATTTCCTGGAGACAGGCAACGTCGGGTTGGGTCTCTTCAAACCAACGGACCACGGTCTCAATTCTGGCATTGACCGAGTTGACGTTCCAGGTGGCGATACGCATGGCGGGTCCCGTGGCAGTTCGCCTCCGATTTAGCTGCCTGCGACCGCCAACACCACCCCCGAAGGGATAAGACCAAGCCCGCTTAACATTGGGTCCAACGCAATCTATGATGCCCGAAGCTTCCCCCAAGCTCAGAGGTTCCATATGTCCAACTATGCTCGCGGACTCATGTTCGCGTCGGCCGTGCTGATGGCCACACCCGGCGCAGCCATGGCGCAAGGCAAACCCGCCAAGGCCACCAATGCCCAGAAGATGCAGGAGGCGGCGGTCACGGAGATTCCGCATTGCAGCCGCAAGCTAGGCTCTGTGTCCATCGCCAACGGCGACGACCCCTACGGTTGGACGCAGTTCAATCTGGCCCCACCGGAAAAACTGCTGAAGATGATCGTGCAAAAGTCGGGTTGCTTTAACCTCGTTGATCGTGGCGCGGGCCTGAACGCGGCCTCGACCGAGCGCAATATTGGCAGCAATCTCGGCCTTCAGCGGGGCTCCAACGTCGGCCAAGGTCAGATCAAGGCGGCCGACTATGTCTTGGTGGCCGAGGTACAGGCCAGCAATGGTAATGCAGGCGGCAGCGCATTGGCCGGTATCGCCGGTGGCCTGATCGGCGGGCGCGTTGGCGGTCTGGTGGGCGGCATCAAGACCCGCAAGCTCGAGGCCAATACGGTACTCTCCCTGACCAATGTACGGACCACCGAAACGGTATCCGTGCAGGACGGCTATGCGGTGAAGAACGATGTCAGTTGGAGTGCCGGCGGTGGTGGCGGCGGTTGGGGCGGCTTCGGCGGCGTGGTCGGCGGCGGCTATGAAGACACCGACACCGGCCGCATCGTCACCCTGTCTTTCATCCAGGCCTATTCGAAGATGGTTAGCGATTTGGGTCTGCTCAGCAACGGGCCGACGGCGGCGCAGGCTGCGCCGAGCAAGACCTTTACCGCGACGGCACCTTTGAACCTGCGCCGCTCGGCTGACCCAAAGGCGGCCTTGGTCCGCACTCTACCGCCGGGCTCGATTGTCTATCCGACCGGTCAGAAGAACGGCCTGTGGTGGGAAGTCGCCGATGAAAACGACAATACCGGCTGGGTGATCAACACTAAGTTGGAGCCATCGCGGTAGGTGAGAAATCCTCCCCCAGCGCCTCGGGCGCGTTTTGGGGGAGGTGGCGCGCAGCGCCGGAGGGGGTTGAAGCCCACCGACATGCGCGCGGCAACCCCCTCCACCGCTTCGCGGTCCCCCTCCCCCCGCTGGGCTACGGGATTCACACATTTGCTTCGTTGGTAGCGAGGATGAAGCCTGTGAGTGTGGCGGCGAAGCGTTCCCATCCCTTGGCCATGGTCTTGGGACCAGGTGGTTTTCCGTAGCAGTTCCAGCCTCCG
>JANPNB010000164.1:0-3621 GCA_031427275.1 Alphaproteobacteria bacterium
TCCATCGCCTCGATCTGATGCTGGTGGAACCAGCCGACCTTGAGGCGGCGATCCTTGCGCATCTCGCCGGTTTGGGCTTCGAGGGCGCCGGCGATCAGCTTGGCGAAGGTGGACTTGCCCGCGCCGTTGACGCCGAGCAGACCGATGCGGTCGTCGAGGTCGAGCCGCAGGTTCATGTGCTTGAGGATCGGTTTGCCCGGCTCATAGCCCGCTGAGACGTTTTCCAGGCGGACGAGCGGCGGGGGCAGGGGCCGGGCCGGTGAGGGCAGGATAAAGGCCGCCGTGCTCTCGGTGGTGACGGCGGAGACCGGCGGCAACTTGGCCAGCATCTTCAGGCGTGACTGGGCCTGGGTGGCTTTGGACGCCGTGGCGCGGAACCGGTCGACGAAGGACTGCAGGTGCGCCCGCTGGGCATCGACCTTGACCCGAGTGGATTCCTGAAGGCGAGCTCGCTCGGCCCGTTGGAATTCGAAATTGTCGTAATTGCCGGGATAGAGATCCAGCTTGCCGTCGATGAGATGCAGAATGTGATCGACGGAGTTGTTGAGGATCTCGCGGTCGTGGCTGATGATCACGGCGGTGTTGGGGTATTTCTTCAGGCGGGCCTCAAGCCAAAGCGCACCTTCGAGGTCGAGATAGTTGGTGGGCTCATCGAGTAGCAGCAGGTCGGGCTCGGCGAACAGGGCCGCAGCCAGGGCCACGCGCATGCGCCAGCCGCCAGAGAATTCTGACATCGGGCGGGCGAGGTCGGCGTGGGAGAAACCTAGTCCGGAGAGGATTTCTGCGGCGCGGCTGGGGGCGCGGTCGGCACCTATCTCGCTGAGGCGGGCATAGATTTCGCCGAGGTGTTCCGGGTCGGCGGTGTCGAGAGACTGCGTCAGGCGCTCGCGCTCTTCGTCGGCGGCCAGCACGGTATCGAGCAGGGTGACCGGGGTGGCGGGGTGTTCCTGATCCACCGAGGCGATGCGGGCGGTCTTGGGATAGCCGATCTCGCCGTCGCCGGCATGCAGCTGGTCAAGGATCAGCTTGAAGAGTGTGGTCTTGCCGACCCCGTTTCGGCCCACGAGGCCAACCTTTGCGCCCACGGGCAGGCTAACGCTCGCATGGTCAAAAAACCGGCGGCCCCAGGAATCGAAGGTGAGTTCATTGATTTGCAACATAACGGGGGCGGCTCTTAGCAGAGACCTGATGCTGCGTCGCGGTAGGAATTATCTAGAGAGGGTTGAGAGGGGCGCTAGGTCGTCAAAAGAATGTCCACGAACCTCGGGCAGGTCGCATGTTGGTAGGACGGTCGGTGCAGCTCTTTGCTCCCCGTCATCCTAGGCCTTGTGCCTAGGATCCCTCTCGCCCAGCGATGCTGACTTGGGAAAGGGTTGTCTGAGCGACGCGACTGCTACTCAATGCCAGCTGTTAGAGGGGTCCCAGGCACAAGGCCTAGGATGACGCGAGTGAGTGATCACTGAGCCCTGCGTTTGCTCACCGGGTTGGCGTTGGCGCGTGGCGCGGGTATAAGCCGCGACCTCTGCGCGGGAAGGCTCGCGCTTACCAACATAAAGCGACTTTACGACCATGACTGAACGCACCTTTTCGATCATCAAACCCGATGCGACCAAGCGTAACCTGACCGGGGCGATCAATGCCGTGATCGAAGGCGCGGGCCTGCGCATCGTCGCTCAGCGCCGCATCCAGATGACGGAAGCCCAGGCCAAGACGTTCTACGAAGTGCATGCCGCGCGACCGTTCTATGGCGAGTTGGTGGACACCATGACGTCAGCGCCAGTGGTGGTGCAGGTTCTGGAAGGCGACAACGCCATGGCCCGCTACCGCGAAGTGATGGGCGCGACCAATCCTGAGCAGGCCGCTGAAGGCACGATCCGCAAGTTGTTTGCGTTGAATGTCGGCGAGAACTCGGTTCATGGGTCGGATAGTTTGGAGAATGCGGTCATCGAGATGGGCCAGTTCTTCACGGCAGACCAGATCGTCGGGTAAGGTCTACTTCCTCCCCTATTGGGGGAGGGGAACCGCGAAGCGGTGGAGGGGGCCGGGCCGGAAGGTCCGGCTACTCAGCGACCGCCCGCCAAAGGCGAGCGGCCCCCTCAGTCAGCTTCGCTGACAGCTCCCCCAATTGGGGAGCAATGGGGAGAGCGCACAAATGTACGACCTGTTGAAGGGCCTGCGGGTCGTGGAGGGGTCGGCGTTTGTGGCGGCACCGACCTGCGGGCTCTATCTGGCGCAGATGGGGGCCGAGGTTATTCGGTTCGACAATATTGGCGGCGGGCCTGATTTCCGCCGTTGGCCACTGAGCCAGTGCGGCGACAGCCTCTATTGGGAGGGGCTAAATAAATCAAAGAAATCCATCGCCATTGATTTGACGAGGCCGCAGGGTCGCGAGATCGCTCAGCGCCTGGCCGCTGCGCCGGGCGAAGACGGCGGACTATTTGTCACCAACTTCCCGGTGGACGGGTTCCTGTCCTACGAAAAGCTGAGCGCGTTGCGGGCTGACCTGATCTGCGTGCGGGTGATGGGCTGGGCCGATGGGTCGCAGGGCATGGATTACACAATCAATTCGGCGCTGGGACTACCGCTGATGACCGGGCATGCAGACGATGACCGGCCGGTCAACCACGTGCTGGCGGCTTGGGACCTGCTGACCGGGGCCTATTGCGCGTTCAGCCTCGTCTCGGCGCTGATGGCGCGGATGAAAGGGCGGGGAGGACGGGAGATCCGCGCGCCACTGTCGGATATCGGCGCAGCGACCATGGCCAATATGGGGTTCACGGCTGAGGCCCTAGTGACCGGGCATCAGCGACCCCGGATGGGCAATGATATCTTCGGGGCGTTCGGGCGCGATTTCACGACGCGGGACGGGCAGAAGCTGATGCTGTTGGCCATTACGCCCAAGCAGTGGAGCAAGGCGCTGGAGGCGCTGAACATTGGGGCCGAGGTGGCAGCGCTGGAAGCGCGGCTGGGAGTGTCGTTCGCCACGGATGAGGGGCTGAGGTTCACCCATCGCGCGGCGATCTATCCGCTATTCGAGCGGGCGTTTGCGGCCAAGACAGCGGCGGAGCTGACCCCAGCCTTTGATGCAGGTGGGGTGACGTGGGGGGCCTATCAGACCTTGGAAGCGGCGCTGGATGATCCCCGCCTGTTCAAGGGCAATCCGCTGTTTCAAGATATCCGCCATCCGAGCGGGCTGAGCTATCCTGCCCCGGGAGCCATGGCGACCATTCCGCAGGACGTGCGGGGCGATGTGCGTGCAGCGCCGAGGCTGGGGCAACATACCGACGAGGTCTTGGCGCAGGTGCTGGGTTTATCGGGCATTGAGATTGCCAAGCTGCATGACGGCGGGTTTGTCGCCGGGCCGGAGGGGAAATGACCGACACCATCACGATTTCGCAGGAAGCGCCCGGCGTTCACCTGCTGACGCTGTCGCGACCAGAGGCGGCCAATTCGCTGTCGAGCGCGATGGGACATGAGCTGCTGGCCCTGTGGCGCAGTTTGACGGCGGACGCCTCGGTGCGCGTGGTGATCATGACCGGGGCTGGGCGGTTCTTCTGCGCCGGGGCGGACCTGAAAGAACGTGACGGCATGAGCGATCAGGCTTGGTCGGCGCAGCACAAG
>JANPNB010000165.1:0-2825 GCA_031427275.1 Alphaproteobacteria bacterium
AACCCTCTGACAGCGATCCATGATTTCGTCGCGCAGGATAAGCGTTTCATCGTCGAGGAGCCGGCCTTCCCGTTTAATGAGGGTGTGGTCACCGGACGCGTCACCTACTGGCCCGACGCCTTCGTCAAACGGATCGCCTGATGAAGGTTGTCCTGCTCTGCGGCGGGTTGGGCACTCGGATTTCCGAGGAGAGCCACCTTAAGCCCAAGCCTATGATCGAGATCGGCGGGCGCCCGATCCTCTGGCACATCATGAAGCTGTTCAGCCATTACGGCTTCAATGAGTTCATCGTCTGCCTGGGTTATAAGGGCTATGTCATCAAGGAGTATTTCTCCAACTACGTGCTGCATAATGCCGACCTGACCGTCGATTTGGCCAAGGGATCGGTGGAGTACCACGCCACCAAGCACGAGCCCTGGAAGGTCACCCTGGTCGACACTGGGGCAGACACCATGACCGGCGGACGCCTCAAGCGCGTGGCGCAGTATCTCACCCCCGGCGAGCCGTTCTTTTTCACCTATGGCGACGGTGTTGCCGATGTCGATCTCGGTGCCCTGGCGGCTTTCCATAAGGCTCACGGTAAGGCGGCCACCGTCACCGCCGTCTCGCCTCCCGGGCGGTACGGCGCGCTCGAAATCATTGACGGTGCCGTCGAACGCTTCATTGAAAAGCCCCCCGGCGATAACGGCTTGATCAATGGCGGTTTCTTCGTGCTCCAACCTGAAGTGATCGCGCGCATTGAGGGCGACGACATGCCCTTTGAGGCCACGCCGCTGGAAGGTCTAGCTCGCGACAATCAGCTGATGGCCTATCGCCATGACGGTTTCTGGGCCGCCATGGACACCCTGCGTGACAAGAACAACCTCGAGGCTCTCTGGGCATCCGGCCAAGCGCCGTGGCGTCTGTGGTCATGAGCCGACCCCAGCCCAGCTTCTGGGCAGGAAAGCGGGTGTTGCTCACCGGCCATACTGGGTTCAAGGGCTCATGGGCCGCAATCTGGCTCTCAGGACTTGGCGCGCGGGTCACCGGCTTGGCCCTAGTCCCCGACCAAACCCCGGCCCTGCACGATCTTGCCGGGGTAAGCGGCCTCGTCGAAACTCTGATCGTTGATCTGCGCGACCAAGCTGCGGTCGAGGCCGCTCTTGCAGACCGCAGCTTCGACCTGGTCCTGCACATGGCCGCCCAACCCATCGTGCGCACCGCCATCGAGGACCCCATCGGTACCTTCGCTTCCAACATCCTAGGCACCGCTCACCTGCTCCAGGCCCTGCGCGCGCAGACCACCCTCATGGCCGTGCTCGTCGTCACCTCCGACAAGGTCTATGCCAATGCCGAGACCGGCAGGGCCTTTGTCGAGACCGATGCCCTGGGCGGCAAAGACCCCTATTCCGCCTCCAAGGCCGCCGCCGAAATCGTCACCCAGAGCTTTGCCCGCAGCTATTTCGACGCCCTGAGCGTACCGGTGGCCACGGCGCGGGGCGGCAATGTCATCGGCGGCGGCGACTATTCCCGCGACCGGCTGGTGGCCGACATTGTTCGCGCCGGCCAGAGCCAGAAACAAACCGTACTTCGTCATCCTGAGTCGACTCGCCCTTGGCAGCATGTGCTGGACTGCGTGGCCGGATACCTCACTTATCTCGAACGCCTCGCCACAGATCCCGCCACCCCGCGCGCCATGAATTTCGGCCCGCGTCCCGGTGGCCCGGAGGTCACTGTCGGCGAACTGGCCACCCGCGCTGTGGCCGCCCTGGGCGCGCAAGCCTGGCGTCATGAGCCTGACCCGAATTCATTGGAGGCCAAGGCACTCGGCATCGACGCCACCTTGGCCAAACAGTTCCTGGGTTTCGAGAGCCGCCTCGACGCCCCGACGGCCGTGGACTGGACCATGGAATGGTACCGCGATCAGTCCGATGGCCGCGATGCTCTGCTGTTGTGCCACGAGCAGATTGCGCGCTACGAAGCCCTGCCATGACCACGCCCAATTGCCGCTTCTGCCACACGCCTCTAACCCAGGACTTCGTCGACTTGGGCAGCCAGCCCTTGGCCAATTCATATCTCTCGCCCGCCCAACTCGCAGCGGGAGAGGAGCGCTCCTACCCCCTGCGCACGCGGGTCTGCGGCAGTTGTTTCCTGGTCCAGGCCGACGATCCTGTCGCCGCCGACGCCATCTTCGACGACGGCTACGCCTATTTCTCCTCCTATTCCGACAGCTGGGTCGCCCACGCCAAACGCTATGCCGCCTCCATGACGGCCAGGTTCGGTCTGGGCCCTCAGTCGCGGGTCATCGAGGTGGCCAGCAATGACGGTTACCTGCTGCAGCACTTCCGTGACGCGGGTATCCCAGTTCTGGGCATCGAACCCACGGGCAACACTGCCCAGGTGGCTATCGAGAAAGGTATCACCACCGAAGTCTCGTTCTTTAACGACGCCACCGGGCGGGATCTGGCAGCGCGCGGCCTAACCGCCGACCTGATGGCCGGGAACAACGTCTTGGCTCACGTCCCGGATATCGGGGATTTCGTGGCCGGCTTCCCTCATGTGCTAAAGCCGCAAGGGGTGCTGACCTTCGAGTTTCCTCACCTGCTGAACCTGATCGAATTGGTGCAGTTCGACACCATTTATCATGAGCATTATTCCTATCTTTCCCTACTCGCCGTCGAAAAAGTCTTGCGGTCCAAAGGTTTAAGATCGTTTGATGTCGAACTATTATCCACACATGGCGGCTCCCTTCGGGTCTTCTGCTGCCACGAGGCGGCGACCCACATCGAAACTGAAGCCTTGAGAACCCTCCGCGCCCGCGAGGCCGCCGCCGGTCTTCACCAACT
>JANPNB010000166.1:0-3760 GCA_031427275.1 Alphaproteobacteria bacterium
GCCTGAGAGTC
Source organism: Alphaproteobacteria bacterium (assembly GCA_031427275.1). Taxonomy (GTDB): domain Bacteria; phylum Pseudomonadota; class Alphaproteobacteria; order Caulobacterales; family Caulobacteraceae; genus Phenylobacterium. Next base: position 12 of record JANPNB010000166.1, read on the forward strand.
GCGGCCGGGTCGGATTAAATTCTGCTGACCCATTTGATGATCCAGCGATCTTCGCCAACTATTTGGCGTCAGATGAGGATCGGCGCGCTCTGCGTGAAGGCGTCAAGATGATGCGGCAGGTCGCAGGCCAAGCCGCCTTAGCGCCCTACCGATCTGACGAGTTGTTTCCGGGACCGAGTGTGCAGACTGACGAAGAAATCGACACTTGGATCCGTCAGATCGCCGAGACGATCTACCATCCCGTCGGCACCTGTCGAATGGGCCCAGTGGGAGACCCCATGGCGGTCGTGGACGCCGAGTTGCGGGTTCAGGGCTTGAAGGGTCTGCGGGTTATTGACGCGTCGGTCATGCCGAACCTAGTGGGGGGCAACACGAATGCGCCAACCATTATGATCGCCGAGAAGGCGGCCGATATGCTGCTGGGCAATGCGCCATTACCGGCCGATGATGCGCCGGTATTCGAGGAGGGTCGCAAGGCGGCCTGAGGGTTTTGAGGGTTGAATTATGGAAATGCGTCGTCTTGGACGGTCTGAGCTGAAGGTCGCACCGCTGATCTTGGGCGGCAATGTGTTTGGCTGGACGGCGGATGAAGCGACTTCGTTTCGTATTTTGGATGCGTTCGTTGACGGTGGTTTCAATGGCGTGGACACCGCCGATGTCTATTCCGCGTGGTCGCCCGCCGGGGCCGGGGCGTCGGAAAAGGTCTTGGGGGCCTGGTTTAAGGCCACCGGCAAGCGCGATAAGGTCGTCCTGATGACCAAGCTAGGCTCGCCGATGGGGGAGGGGATGAAGGGTCTGTCGGCCAAGTATATGGTCGATGCGGTTGAGGCCTCACTATCTCGTCTGCAGACCGAGGTGATCGACCTTTATCAATCCCACCGCGATGACCCCGATACCCCTCAGCAAGAGACCGCCGAGGCCTATGAGCGGTTGGTGAAGGCCGGCAAAGTGCGAGCTATCGGCTCATCTAACTTTGAGCCCGCGCGACTAAAGTCAGCTTTGGAGATCAGCGAAGCCAAGGGGTTGGCGCGCTATCAGTCTGAGCAGCCGCTCTACAACCTCTATGATCGCGCCGGGTTCGAGGGTGGCTTGCAGGCGGTTTGCATTGCCAATGAGGTTGGGGTGATCCCCTATTACGGGCTGGCCTCGGGGTTTCTGACGGGGAAGTACCGGTCTGAGGCGGACCTGGCCAAGAGCCCGCGTGGGCGTGGTGTGAAGCGGTACTTGGATGAACGTGGTCTTCGGATTTTGGCCGCACTCGATCGCGTGGCATCTGGTCACTCGGCCACCCCGGCCCAGGTGGCACTAGCCTGGGTGATGGCGCAGCCCGGCCTGACGGGGCCGATTGCCTCAGCCACGTCAGTGGAGCAGCTGGAAGAGCTGATGGGCTCGGCGCGCCTGAAACTCTCGACAGATGACCTGGCGAAGTTGGACGGTGCCAGCGCCAGCTAGTTAGGCGATCCGACGTCCGTCCAGTGTGGCCAAGCGCAGACGCGGACTGACTTCGTTGCTGGGCGTCATACCGGTGATGTCCCGGATAGCGATGTCGAGGACCGGAAGACCGCGCAGACGCGCGACCATGCCCAGGGGCTGATAGAGGCCCAGATAACGCTCCGGCGAGCCCGGAGATGCCGCCAGGGGCGCGAAGGTGATCTCAATGGGCAGGATAGGGCCAGAGGTCAGGATATCGGCGGTGACGACCACCGGCTCTGGTCGACGGCGGGCCGCTTCAAGGGCGGCTTTCAGGTCAAGACGGTCACGTTCGCGAAAAAGCGTCAGCGCATTTTGCTGACGAAGGTCGCGCCGATGCAAATCGGCAACGAAGCCGCCAGCCAGCCGGATCGGATAGATTCCCGTCGAAACTCGACCTAAAACAAAGACTTGGTTGATCACTCCGGCAAAATCTGCGGGATTTACCGCCATGCGCGTCGGCATTTGTCCATCAGCACCGAGCCGACGCCAATAGTCTATCAACTGTTCTGTATTTGAATGGAAACCAGACATCGACAGCAAGACCGAGCGCGATCGGATTTGACCGCACGAGGCTTGCAGGGAATTTCGGGCCAAGCTCGCAGTGTCCCGAATTGAAACGAAGATGTCCAAGGTCTGGCAGGACCGCGTCCCGGCGCGTTTCTTGCATGGCTTTGGGCCTGGAATTGGGAGTGGCTAGGTGATGAAGACGCGTTCGACCCTGATGGGGCTCTTGTTCGGCTTCGGCATGTTGATGGTAACAAGCGGAGCCCCGGAAACGGCGCTGGCTCAGGCCTGCTGCGCGCCGCCACCTCCCGCCTGCTGCACACCGCCGACGCCGCCTTGCTGCGCCACCCCGCCCCCGACCCCCCCTGAGGTTTGCTGCGACAACGTCAATCGCAATAATGTGCATGTGAATGTCTCGACGGTGAATGTGGCGGTCGCCAATGCCAGCTCGCGGGCCGGTTCGGGTTCGAGCGGCGGCGCAAGCTCGGGCTCAACTGTGTTTTATGGCGGTGGTGGTGGCGGTGGTGGCGGATATTCGCCGCCGATCGTGACCGGCGTCATCCAGGGTCTGAACGTCGAGTCTGGCCAACGTATGCGTCGTGCCGCCTATCAAGCCAGCCGCAGTCGGATGAGCCGGGTTGTTATCCAGGCCGTCTGCCTCGATGACCGGACCATTCCTCATCCTGCCTCGCAGACATCTCCCGATAAGAGCATTGATGATGCGTTCGAAGGCGAGATGTATCGCTGCATCGCGGGCACTTGGCTGCAGGCCACCATTGCCGACTATGATGGTCGCGTCGATTTTACCGGTGGTCGCACCCTGACCTGCAAGAAGAACGAAGCTCTGTTCCACGGTCGTGGCGGCCGGGTTGAGTGTCGCCCGCAACTGGCGGCGCGAGACTGCAATGAGCGTTCGCTGCTTCGGCGTTTTGGGGCCGGGATCAAGATCCTGACCATGATTGTGACCGAGAGCTACACAGCTTACCGCGAAGAGTCAGAGCGTAGCGAGGCCTCGGTGGCTGGAGCTATGAGCCTGGACGGCGGCGTTGGCGGGATCGTTTACTGAGCAGCCCCAGACGGCGAAGTCTGCGGCTTAACTTCCAGCATCCAGAGCGTTTCGTCGCGCAGGACCTTTTGGGCGGCGCGCTGCACGTCCTGGCCGCTGACCCGCTCGACGCCCGAAACCGCCGATCGCACGGCGTCCAATTTCCGAGCATCGGTCTGGGCATGAGAGAGTTCGCTCAGCCAGTAGCCGTTGGTTTCGCGAGCCTTTTCAAGACCATCGAGGCGCGGTTTCTTGGCCCTCGCCAGTTCGTCGGCGGTGGGCGGGGTGCCTCGCAGATCAGCGGCGATCTGGCGCACATCGGTAATGAAGCCCGGCAGTTTTTCAGGTGACACCTCGACATTGGCCGAGACGTAACCCCAGCCCGGCCAGACCTGGCTATGGCTGGAATTGACTTGCGGCGAGTAGGTCGCACCCTGTTTTTCCCGCAGTTCCTGCAGCAGACGGTTTTCAAAGACATCGGCCATGACATCGGCGTCGCGCGCGCCTTGCGGGTCGCTGTTGAAGTCATTGGTCGGCCAAGCCATGAAACCGATCGCCTGATCGCTGCGTCCTTTGTGGGTAAGCTGTAGCGGCGTGGCGGTTGGTCCCGGAAATTTCACATTCAGCCCGGCGGCGTCCGGCGAGGCGGGATCCGGGCGAGAGGGCAAGGCCCCGAAGGTTTGCGCCACCAGATCGGTGGCTTTCTCGACACTGATGTCACCCACGA
>JANPNB010000167.1:0-9780 GCA_031427275.1 Alphaproteobacteria bacterium
CGCGAACCTGATCATAGGTCAGGAACCGCACGATCTGGGGCCGCGCGGCCTCCAGCGTGATCGGCTGCTCCAACCGCCGGTCTTCGATCTTGACCAGCGCAAAGCCGCCCTCAATCGGAAACGGCCCCACAATCTGCCCGATCTTGGCCGCCTTGAGATTGGCTTCATAGGCCGGCGGCATCACATCGGTGGTGAAATAGCCCAGGTCACCGCCATTGAAGCGCGTCGCAGCATCCGTCGATCGCTCCATGGCCAGCGCCTCAAACGACGCGCCCGTCGCCAGCAGCTTCTTGAGGGTCTCGGCTTCTAGGGCGGTGGCCAGGACGATCTGGCGGGCACGAATTTCTTCGGACTGTTTGGCCAGCTTGAGCTGCTCTTGATAGAGGCCCTTGATGGCATTGTCGTTGACGCCGTCGGTGACCGTGGTCTCCACCAGCATGTCGCCCAAGATGCGCTCCCGGGCTGCGGCCAGCCGCCGCTGCGCCGTCGGGTCCTTGTCCAACTTCCGCTTCAAGGCTTCGGTGGCCAGCAGCTTCTGATCAACCACCTCGTCCATCACCCGGCGAAACAGATCCGAGGAGGCATCCAGCGGTTCGCCTTCGCCAATCAGCCCCTGAGCAACGGCCTCGCGCTTGACGTCAGAAGCCCAGATCGTGTGACCATCGACCCGAGCCACGGCGATGTCGCCCGGTGCAGGTGGACGCTCAGCGCCGTCGCGGCTCTGACAAGCGCTCAACAGCGCACAGGCCATTACCACCGAGGAGAGGACCGCCATCGGGCGCAGCATCTTGCATAGGGTCGCCCGCATCATTTGATCTGACCTCAAAGTGAAACGCGTCCAAGTTCGTTGTATTTTCCCTAAAGCAGCCCCGGCAATAGTGGAAACCCTATCGGCTTACAAAGCCAAGCCACCAACTCCTACTGGTCATTTTGCCTTTGGGGTGCCAAGGTCAAAACATCGTTGCCACGCGGCCCCAAGGGTGACCCGCGAGGAACAATTTTCCTTGGAGGATATTTCATGCGTGAAGCCGTTATCGTTTCGTATGCCCGTACGGGTTTGGCCAAATCTGGTCGGGGTGGTTTCAACATGACCCCCACTGTCAGCATTGCCGCACACGCCTTGAAGCATGCCGTCGCCAAATCAGGAATTGATCCTTCCGCCGTTGAAGACGTGGTCATGGGCAATGTTGCCCACGGCGGCAGCAACCCCGGCCGCAATGCCTCGCTGTTGGCTGGCCTGCCGATCACCACGGCTGGCGTGACCGTCAACCGGTTCTGTTCGTCGGGCCTGCAAACCATCGCCATGGCCGCTAATTTCGTGCGCAATGACGGTTCGGACGTCGTGGTCGCCGGTGGCGTCGAATCGATCTCCATGCCGGGCGGCGGCGCTGCCGGATCCGGCGGCTTTGATCCCGAACTGCAAGCCCACTATCCCGCGATCTTCATGCCGATGATCGACACTGCCGACATCGTCGCCAAGCGCTACAATCTCAGCCGCGAATATCAGGACGAGTATTCCCTGGAATCCCAGCGCCGCATGGGCGCCGCCCAACAGGCTGGCAAGTTCAAGGACGAAATCGTCCCGATGAAGACCAAGATGAAGGTCGTCAACAAAGAAACTAAGGAAGAAACCATTGTCGACTACGTGGTTGACCGCGATGAGTGCAATCGCGTCGACACCACCATCGAAGGCTTGTCCAAGCTGACCCCCGTGCGCGGTGAGGGCAACTTCATTACCGCCGGCAATGCCAGCCAGTTGTCCGACGGTGCCGCTGCCGTGGTGATCATGGAAGCCAAGGAAGCCGCCCGTCGCGGTCTGTCGCCCATGGGCGCATTCCGCGGTTGGGCTGTTGCCGGTTGCGAGCCTGACGAAATGGGCATCGGCCCCGTGTTTGCCATTCCGCGTCTGCTTGAGCGTCATGGCCTGAAGGTCAGTGACATCGACCTGTGGGAACTGAACGAAGCCTTTGCCAGCCAGTGCCTCTATTCCCGCGACAAGCTCGGCATTGACCCGGCCAAGTACAACGTCAATGGCGGCTCCATCGCGATTGGCCACCCCTTCGGCATGACCGGCGCACGTCTCGCCGGCCACATTCTGCAAGAGGGCAAGCGTCGTGGTGCCAAGCACGTGGTCGTGTCCATGTGCATCGGTGGCGGTCAGGGTGCAGCGGGCCTGTTCGAGGTCTACTAGGATCTCACCTAGCCAGAGTTGAGACGAAGCCCTTCCTTCACCGGAAGGGCTTTTTCTTTGGAAAACCCCGACTCGCGTTAAGCATGACAAGGCCCTGTTTCATTGACACTGACCTAGTGGCTCCTTAAGTCTCGCGCGCCCCGGAAAGAGCGGAATTTCCGGGTAGGCGAAGGGTTCGACACCTTTTCCGCCACCTCCGCCGCGCTATATTCGGACCACACCTTGACCATCTTTCAACGCTTCTTCGGCTCTTCCAACGACCGCAAGGTCAAGGCCATGTCTGGCCGGGTCGCCAAGATCAATGCCCATGAACCCCAGATGGAGGCGCTATCCGACGAGGAACTGCGCGCCAAAACCCAAGAATTTAAGGACCGATTGGCCAAGGGCGAAACCCTTGACCAGTTGTTGGAAGAAGCCTTTGCGGTGGTCCGAGAGGCTGCGCGCCGCGTGCTGGGGCAGCGCCACTTCGATGTTCAGTTGGTCGGCGGTATGGTGCTGCACCAAGGCGGTATCTCGGAGATGCGGACCGGCGAGGGCAAGACCCTGGTCGCCACGGCGCCGGTCTATCTCAATGCCCTGACGGGCAAGGGCGTCCACGTCATCACGGTCAACGACTATCTGGCCCAGTTGCATGGCGACTGGATGGGCCAAGTCTACAATTTCCTTGGTCTATCGGTCGGCACCATCGTTCACGGGCTGAGCCAAGGGCAGAGAAAACAGGCTTACGAGTCTGATATTACCTACGGCACCAACAACGAGTTCGGTTTCGATTATCTGCGCGACAATCTGGTCTATGAAGTTGAGGAGATGGTCCAACGCGGCCATCACTTCGTCATCGTCGATGAGGTCGACTCGATTCTGATCGATGAGGCGCGCACGCCGTTGATCATCTCGGGCCCGACCGAGGATCGCTCAGAATTCTACAAGACCGTTGATGTGCTGGTGAAGGAGTTGATCCAGGACAAGACCACCTTCGAGTTCGACGAAAAGCAACGCCAGGTCATCCTGACCGAAGAAGGTGCCGAGAAGATAGAAGAAATCCTGATGACCGGCGGTCATTTGGAAGAGGATTCCACCGGGCTCTACGACGCCGCAAACGTTTCAGTGGTGCACCATGTCAACCAGGCCTTGCGCGCCAACGTGCTCTATACGCGCGAAAAGGACTATATCGTTCGCGCCGGCGAGGTGATCCTGATCGATGAGTTTACCGGCCGCATGATGCAGGGTCGGCGGCTGTCCGAAGGCTTGCACCAAGCCATTGAGGCCAAGGAAGGTGCCCACATTCAACCCGAGAACCAAACCCTGGCCTCGGTGACCATCCAGAACTATTTCCGTCTCTACGAAAAGCTGTCCGGCATGACCGGCACCGCCGCGACCGAGGCTCAGGAGTTCGGCGACATCTACAAGATGGACGTCATGGAAATTCCAACCAACCGCCCTGTGGCGCGGGTAGATGACGATGATGAAGTCTACCGCACAGAAGCCGAGAAAAACCTGTCGATCCTGAAGCAGATCGAAGACTGCTATCTGCGGGGCCAACCCGTACTCGTCGGTACCGTTTCCATTGAAAAATCTGAAAGCCTCTCAAACCTGTTGCACGCGCACAGCTTCGAGAAGGACGGCAAGACCATCAAGGGCATTCCGCACAATGTTCTAAACGCCCGCTACCACGAGCAGGAAGCCATGATCGTCGCCGATGCCGGCATCCCTGGCGCGGTCACCATCGCCACCAATATGGCCGGTCGCGGAACTGACATTCAGTTGGGCGGCAACATCGATATGCGCGTCCTGAAATGGCAGGAAGAGCAGCGTGGTCTCGGCATGGAGGTGACGCCAGACCAAGCCAAGACCAAGAAAGCGGAAATCGAGACCGACGTTAAGGGCTTGAAAGAACAGGCCCTGGCCGCGGGTGGTCTTTTCGTGCTCGGCACCGAACGTCACGAGAGCCGCCGCATCGACAACCAGTTGCGCGGACGGACTGGCCGCCAAGGCGACCCAGGTCACTCGAAATTCTTCCTCTCCTGCGAAGACGATCTGCTGCGTATCTTCGCTGGTGAGCGTCTCGACGTGATCATGCGCACCTTCGGTGTCCAGGAGGGTGAGTCCATCACCCACAAGTGGCTGAACGGTGCGATTGCCACGGCTCAGAAGCGGGTCGAACAGCGCAACTATGAGATCCGCAAGAACCTGCTGAAATACGACGACGTCGTGAACGACCAGCGTAAAGCCGTGTTTGAGCAGCGTGCCGAATTCATGAATGCCGCCGACCTTTCAGAGGTCGTCACCGAGATGCGCCAGGACACGGTCGAGGACCTCGTCTCTCGCCATCTCCCGCCGAAGGCCTATGCCGAGCAATGGGACGTTGTGGGCCTCGACGAGCATGTCCGCTCATTGCTGGGGATGGAACTGCCGATTGCAGAGTGGGCGTCCGAAGAAGGCATCGCCAACGAAGAAATCCAGACCCGTCTGCAGGCTGCCGCCGACGCGCGCGCCGCTGAGCGTGAAGCCATGCTTTCGCCAGAGCAGATGCGGACGATCGAAAAGAGCTTCCTGTTGCAGATGGTCGATCTACAATGGCGCGAGCACTTGATGCACCTGGACCACCTGCGCAACGTGATTGGTTTGCGCGGCTACGGTCAGCGCGACCCGCTCAACGAATACAAAACCGAAGCCTTCTCGCTGTTTGAAAAGCTGTTGGTCGATCTGCGGCAGAACATGACCCGTTGGCTGATGACAGTGGAGTTCCAGTACGCTGAGCCAGAGGTACCCTCTGTCGGCAACTATCAGGAAATCCACGTTGACCCGGTGACAGGTGAGAACATAGCCGATGACGGAGGACTGCCCGACTGGCTGACCGCTGAGCAGCGCCAAGCCCTGCCGCTCTCAAATCTCCCGGCGGGCTGGGAGAACACTGGCCGTAACGCGACTTGTCCCTGTGGCTCGGGCAAGAAGTTCAAGCATTGCCACGGGGCGCTCATCTAGAGGGTGATGTAGAGCTCTGACTCAATAACCCACTGCCCGGTGATCTTGCGCCAGCACGCTAGATAGACGCCGGAAGCTCGGCTATCGCGCCAAGTGGCGACCCACTCCCCGGTCTCCGACGCACGGTTGCCTGCGGTATCAATCCGCACTTCGCCCGTCGTCCGGACATAGGTAACAAAGCCTGGATCTGCGAACTGTTTGGCAAAGGCGTTAAGCACAGCCTCCCGCCCCATGAGCACCGCCCCATCGCCCGTGATCAGATGACAATCTACATCCAAGAACGGTTTAAGCCGTGCAGCGTCATGGTCGGCAATCAGCCTGTTGGTGAGTTTTCGGCGCGCGCAGATGGCGGCGATGGATGACGTCATTGGCATCTCACCTTGCCTCAACTTACACGACCTTAGACCGTGGGATTGCAATTTAACCCTCTATTTATACCCGCCGTTCACTGGCCTGCGGTCTATTGTCGCATCAAGTTCGCAGAATGAGCGAGCGCATGAATACCTCCAGGAGGATTTTCAGATGTCGCAGTTTCTTAAGAGCTTCGCGTACGATGAATCAGGAGCCACGGCCATTGAGTACGGTCTAATTGCCGCACTTATCGCTATCGTGCTGATTACCGCAATGAACACCCTTGGCACTAAAATCTCCGGGACCTTCGACAAGGTCAGCACGGCGATGCCGCAGTAGAAACATGCGGGCGGTGACTGGCCTTCGGGACCCAACTCACCGTCCGCTTCCTTCTCCGCGAAACTGATCTGAACGCTGGGCGTTTGCCGCCGGCTTGAACGGCCAATTGATCACCTCGCCGACGAACAACGCCCACCACACGAACACCGGTTGAAACAGCAACCGGGGCCCATGGTACCACCAACTCGACGGCAGGCCCTTCACGGCTAGGTCGCCAAATGCGTGATGGAGGTTTGCCGGATAGACGCACACCGCATAAAGCGCGAGCATGATCCCAGCCAGGGTTCGTGTCGGCCGAAGTAAAAGGCCCAGACCACCTGCGATTTCACAATATCCAGTGAACCGGACCATGAGCACCGGGTCGCTTACCCACCCGGGAACAATCGGAACCATAGCCTGGGTCTTAGTGAGGTGCAGAATGCCAAAACCCACATAGATAGCGGCCAATAGGACCCGCAATATCATTCTCAGCACACGCCGTGCCTCGGCAGGTTGGCCGCTCATAAAAGCGAAGCCAGCAGATTAATGCTCAAGGCCAATACAACCGTATTGAACGTAAAGGCGATAACGCTGTGAAGTGTGCCGACCCGACGCGTCACTTTTGATGTAAAGGCGATATCTGCTGTCTGAGCCGCCGCCCCAATCACCACAGCAAAGTGGATGAAGTCCCAATAGTCGGGATCGCCCTCACCCGGGAATTTCAGCCCTCCGGCCTTGCCAGCTCCATAGAAAATGTGGGCATAGTGGAGCGCGAAGATCAGTTGCACCATGAACCACGATGCCGCGACGGTCAGTGTCACCAAGCCCACGCGCATCCATTGCTCGGTGCCATCCTGGCCCTTGGCTATGCCCAATTCGGCGGCCACCGACGCCAAGCTGGCGACGCAGGCTGTCAGGACCAAAGTCATGATCAGACCCTGACCTTCGTCTTGGCGGGCTGCCGCCTGGCGGATATGATCAGTGCTCTTGTCGATCATGTGAACCATCATGCTTGCGATGAAGGTCAGACAGCCCGCATCCCACGCCAGGATCGCGCGGGTACTCCACCGCAGCTCATCAATCAGGATCAGCCCCATCCAGGTCAGCAAGCCAACGGCGATAGCACTGAGCAGGTGGGGTCGGCTGGTCAAGACCCGCAGGGCCCGGCCGAGAGACGCTGATGGGTTGTTCGGCGGCTTTGTCATCAAGATCTAATCATAGACCGCGTCAGGGTGGCGCGAGAAGAGCCACCCTGCGTGGGAGGTCAGGCGGGTACCCAGTTGCCGTGGAAGCCGAACGGCACGCGGCGAGGCAACTCGGCGACACCAATTGGACCCTGGGCCACATCCAATGCGTCAAACACCACAAAGTCCGAACGATCCTCACCCGCGCGATAAACCACCGCGGTGAGCCACCCGTCACCCTCGGCGGCATCGGCAGAACGCGGCGTGAAGACGGGCTCCGAAGTCATGTCACCACCTTGGAAGGCGTGGACCTGCCGTTGCCCGGTCTTAAGGTCCAAATGGGCAATGGCGTTCAGCTTGACCGACTTGGAGTTGGTCGGATCGGCGGCGTAGAAGCCGTGACGATAGGCGCTGCCGGCCAGCCGCTCGTCGAACCTTGGGAACTCTGAGTCCAGGTCATCAATCACTTCTTCCAAGATCGCATCGGTCTTGCTGGAAAGGTCGAAGGTCCAACGGGTTAGGCGTGCCGCCGTGCGTTGTCCGGGCGATCCGTCTGCCAGCGGGAACAACGGTGCCGAGTCATAACGGCAGACCTCGGCCACAATCTTGCCGTCCACTTCGTAGGCGTTCATCGGGTGGAACACGTAGCTGGCGGGCGCATTGAACCAGCGAATCGTCGAGACGTCAGCGTCGCGGCGCATCACGCCGACGTGGACCGGCTTTTCCGGCTCCCAGGCATAGGCGGGCAGACCCTGCATGGCCCGTTCCAAGCTGCCAGTCAGCGGCATGATCGGGAACAGAACGTAGTTTTCAGTAACCATGAAGTCATGGACCATAGCCGAATATGGGGCCTGGAAGTCTGAGCGTCGGGTCACCTTGCCCGAGGCGTCGGTGACGCCATAACTCATCCCGGCCGACAGCGGCATCTCGCCGACACCGTAGCCAAACCAGGTCATCTCGCCCGTTTTGGGATCAAGCTTAGGGTGGGCGGTCACCCGGCCGATATACTGCTCTGCATAGCCCAGCGAGTTCAGGCTGCCCTGCTCCAGCTCGAAGGGCATGTGGCCTTCTTCGAGGGCGAGAAGCTTGCCCGCGTGGGCGATGATGTTGGTATTGGCGACACCGCCGTCTTTGCCTGCGGCTAGGGGGTCGGCTCCCATGGGGTTGAGGCCAGAAAACAGCGACCGACCATGTTCATTTTCAAGCTGCCATTTCGGCGTGCGCACATAGCGGTTTTTGTAAGTGACCCTGCCGTCCTCGACCCGAAAGGCGTGGATCATGCCGTCGCCGGAGAACCAGTGATAGTTGCGGTCACGCGGTTCAAACTGCGGGTTGGGGCCGGTGCGATAAAGGGTGCCATTGAGACCCTTGGGAATCTCACCCGTCACCTTGGCGACGAAGTCGTCCTCAGTACGAACCGGGGCGAAATTGCCTGACAGGTAAGGGTTGACGCGCGCGTTGCCGTCCATGGTGTGTCTCCTGGTGCAGCCCTAGACTGGTGAAATGATGTGACCGTCTTGCGGAAGGGTTCGACCGTCCACGACCTCGGCGTAGGCGGTGAGCAGGCCATCGGCGCCATGGTGATGGATGATGTTCAGCCACGGGCTTTGGGCGACGAACTCGACCAACCCCTCGGTGAATCGACGGTCAACCTCTGTGGGTCCCCATTCAGTGGCGCGCTTGCGTATTTGATCCGGCGCGAAGAAGAGGACCGGTTCTGGACCGACCCGCTTGTCGCCCTGGCCCCGAGCTTCCCAGTGGGTTCCGCCGACGATAAGACTGCGGGTCAGGTGATCTCCCAAAGCCGCATGGGCAGCGGCCACTACCGCGCGGTTTCCCGCAAAGTCGACGAAGGCGGTTGGACCGCTGGAGGCTAGGTCCCCGACCTGATCATAGGGAAGGAGCTGGTCATAAAGACCCAAGCCCTCCAACTGCGCCAGATTGGCAGGCGAGCTCAAACCAATGACCTTGCGACCCCGACGCTTGGCGAACCAGGCCAGACCCATGGCCGTCTTGCTCGACGCGCTGGACAGCACCAAAGTCGTCAGAGCCTCATCCTCAGACAGAAAGTCGTCCAGCAGGAATGAGGTCATCAACAGGGGCCGCAGGAGAGAGCGGTAGTCGTCCAGCTTGTCGACCGGCGCTTCATTATAGGCGTTGTAGGTCGGCGGTAGCTCAGCGCGGTGAGCCGCAGTATCCACATAGCCATGGCGGGTCTTGATCAGGTCCATCACCAGATGGGTCGACATCGGCAGGTAGCCAAAGAGGCGCAGACCGACCGGCGCATCAGCCACCTTGGACTCCACGACTGTCGCAAAACCCCAGACCGGAATCCGGCCAAAACCCTCGGGAGCCGGGAAGAATTTCCAATACCCAAACTGATCGCCGATCGCGCCATAGGTGATGTTGTTGGCCGTGATAGAAAAACTTTCAATCGCGACGCGCACCTGACCTTCGCTTAGCGCTACTTCGACACTGGGCCGCACTTCGGCAAGCCGCAGGTCAGCCTTTTTGATCAACACGTCCCAGTTCGACATCGGTTTCGACTCTCAAATCTTTTTACGTTGTAAATTTATTACGCGAGAGGTAGCGATGGGCAAGTGAAATTTTTGTGCTGAGTCCGGAATGCCCCGCGTTCTGTCCCAAACCGATGTGGCCGACTTCCGCGAGCGCCTGTGCGACGCGGCAGAACGTCTGTTTGCGGAAAAAGGACCAAACGCGGTGACCATGCGCCAGCTGGCCGCTGACCTGGGC
>JANPNB010000168.1:0-3544 GCA_031427275.1 Alphaproteobacteria bacterium
CTAACCCGAACTCTAGCGAGTGAGCGGGTTGAGATGTCGAGCCTATCCCAAACCCTGGAGACACGGTCGGCCATCATCGCTCAGGCTATTACCGAACAGACGCGCAAAGTATCCGAAGCCTCGGATTTGGCCGAGGCGCAACTGCGCGAGGCGGAGGCCTCGTTGACGGCACGGGCGGCTGACCTGACCGCCGCCGCAGGCGTTGCGGGAGATACGGCCAGGACGGCGGGCGAAGACTTGACGCGGCACATCGCGCGCCTTGAAATGGCTGGATTGGGTGTCGCCGAACAGATTTCGACCGTCGACAAGGGGTTGTCCGAACAGCGTGCTGGGCTTGTGACGATCACTCACGCCTTGCGCGCGGACCAGGATTTGTTCGCCGAGCAGGCCGAAACCCACGCGGCGCAACTCACCGACTTCATTAGCCAGACCCGGATGTCTGCTGCCGAGATGGGCGATCATGCCGTCAAGGGTGGCGAGGCTCTGCAGGGTCTGATCGCTGCGGCGACCCAGCAGTTTGGAGAGTTGGCACAGGCGGCTAAGGACGAGCGCGACGCTTTCGAGGCTTCGACGCTTGAGGCGTTAGGTGCAGTCTCCAATGCAGCGGCAGAAGAACGATCGCGGCTGGAGGCACAGACACGCGAAGCCATACAGGCCTTATCCATCGCGGCGGAAAAGACCCGCGTGGCCACCGATCAACATGCTGAGACTGCGCGCGAACAGGTCGACCAATTGTCTGAGGCAGCCTTCTCGGCTGGCCAGAAGGCTAATCGAGTCTTCGAAACGCGATTGACTGAAGCCAAGGAATTGATTGAGCGCTCGGCGGACATGGTGGAGCAAGCCGGCGCGGCAACCGCCCGGAAACTGGAGGAGGGTACGGCCGCCGCCAAAATTGCCTTAAATGAGCTGTCGACCATGCTGGCTGACATAGAAGCGCGGGCTTCGCGTATGCCGGCTGCCGCGAGGGGCCAGGCCGAGGAGGTGCGCCTAGCGGTCAGTGAGAGCATGGATGACCTGGTCGAACAGGCCCGACATACCGCGCGTGAGACCCAGGCCATTGACGCGGCATTCCAAGACCGTGTTCGTCGCAATTACGAAATGCTGACAGACGCCGTGCGTTTAATGGGCTCAGTCGCTGGCGCGACGGGAACTTTCACGTCCGTACCTTCGGCAACCCCGCCGTTGGAAGCCGAACCCGCTCGCGCGCCTCGCGTGCGGCTAACGCGCCCGGTTGCTGAAGCTGTGGACGATCCGCAGGACCTGTCCAAGGTCCCTCGAGCGACGGGAAAGCGGACGCGCCTGAAGCTGACGCCGACGGCGAGTGATGCTGAGTTCAGTCACGTTTTTGAGGAAGCGGGCGGTCGAAGCGCACCCAAACTGCAATCCGATGCCGAGGGTTGGACTTGGAAGGATCTTTTGACCTCGCTCGATGCCAAAGACACGGTGTCGCCTACGACGCCGCTGGATGACTCGTTGATCGAGGACATCTTGGACATGGGGCTGGACTCCGCAGTCCTGCTTCCCGGATCGCGGATCGAGCAGATCGCTGCGGCACTCGAGGCTGATGATGGCGACGGTGCCCGCCAGGTCGTGCGTAAACTGGCCCCAGCGGCGACCCGCAGACTGGCGCGCCATCTTTCCGAAGATGACGCGTTTCGCCGTAGAACGCTGAGTTTCCTCGGTCATTATCAAGACCAGTTGGCCGAGACTCTCGACACCAACCCGGCCGATCTTACGCGCCAACTGGGAACGGATGCTGGGCGATGCTATCTGTTGCTTGAAGCCGCATCCGCCGATTTGGTCTGACCGCCAAGCCGTGGCCTAATCCGGCTAATCCCGCTTCGACAGTTGGACATAGCCCAGTTGCTCGTTCAGCCGGTCAAGGACCTCAATGGCAGCGAGGGGGACGACCGTTCCGGGGGTAAAGACTGCGGCGACACCTTCGTTGCGTAGGGTCGGAATGTCTTCCGGCGGAATTACGCCACCCACCACTACGAGGATATCGGGGCGACCAAGCTTGGCCAGTTCGTCCTTGAGTTCGGGGACAAGGGTCAGGTGACCCGCAGCTAGCGAACTGGCACCCACAACATGGACACGGTTTTCAACAGCCAGGGCTGCAGCTTCGGCGGGCGTCTGGAAGAGATTGCCGATATCGACATCGAAGCCGAGATCGGTGAATCCGGAGGCGATGACCTTTTGGCCCCGGTCGTGTCCGTCCTGGCCCATTTTCGCGACAAGGATGCGGGGCTTGCGACCGTCGGCCTGGGTGAATGCGAGAGCCATGGCTTGCGCCTTCAGGCTGGCAGCGGTGTCGCCCGCCTCGCGCTGATAGACGCCGGTGACCGCGAAGGCCTTTGCGGCATGTCGACCGAATGCGTGCTCAAGGGCCAGACTTATCTCACCAACAGTGGCCTTGGCGCGGGCCGCATGCACCGAGAGTTCGAGCAGATTGCCATGGTCCCTCGCGCCGTTGGTGAGCGCTGTGAGGGCGGCCTCAACTGCCGTGGGATCGCGATCGGCCTTGAGCCGAGTAAGCTTTTCGAGCTGGCGTTCGCGCACAGCACTATTGTCGACCTTGAGCACCGGGATGACTTCGGCAGTCGTGGGCTTGTAGCGATTGACCCCGACCACGCTTTGGCGGCCACTGTCGATGCGGGCCTGAGTGCGGGCTGAGGCTTCCTCGATGCGGCGCTTGGGTAGGCCGTCCTCGATAGCTTTCGCCATGCCGCCAAGGGCCTCAACTTCCGCGATATGGGTCATGGCGCGGGCAGCGAGATCCTGGGTCAAACGCTCGACGTAGTATGAGCCACCCCATGGATCGACCACGCGGGTTTGACCGCTCTCCATCTGCAGAAAGAGTTGGGTGTTGCGGGCAATGCGTGCTGAGAAGTCGGTGGGTAACGCCAAGGCTTCATCGAGCGAATTCGTGTGCAAGCTTTGGGTTTGACCGCCCACGGCAGCCATGGCCTCAATCAGGGTGCGCGGGACATTGTTGTAGACATCGGCGGCGGCGAGGCTCCAGCCGCTGGTCTGGGTGTGGGCACGCAGTGAGATCGAGCGGGCATCCTTTGGGGCAAATTCTTCCGTCATCAGCTTGGCCCAGAGCAGGCGGCCAGCGCGCTGTTTGGCGATCTCCATGAAGGCGTTCATGCCGGCATTCCAGAAGAACGACAGGCGCGGGGCGAACTGGTCGACGGTCATGCCGGCGGCAACCCCGGCGCGGACATACTCGATACCGTCGGCCAGGGTGTAGGCGAGCTCCAGGTCGAGCGTCGCGCCAGCTTCCTGGATGTGATAGCCGCTGATCGAGATGGAGTTGAACTTCGGCATTTCGCGAGAAGTATATGAAAATATGTCGGAAATGATCCGCATCGAAGGGCCAGGTGGATAGATATAGGTGTTGCGGACCAGGAACTCTTTGAGGATGTCATTCTGGATCGTGCCCTGGAGTTGGGCCGGGCTGACGCCTTGTTCCTCGGCTGCGACGATATAGAGCGCCAGGATCGGCAGCACCGCGCCGTTCATGGTCATCGAGACGCTCATC
>JANPNB010000169.1:0-6647 GCA_031427275.1 Alphaproteobacteria bacterium
TCTCGGCCGTGAAAGCTGAAGAAGGTGAGACCGTGGTGTTCTCCTGGATCATCTGGCCCAGCAAGCAAGCCCGCGACGAGGGCAACGCCAAGGTGATGGCCGATCCGCGCATGATGATGGAAGACCAGCCCATGCCGTTCGACGGCAAGCGCCTAATCTTCGGCGGTTTTTCGCCCATGCTCGACACCAGCGCCGGTGCCTGACCATGAGCAAGATTGCGCCCTGTCTCTGGTTCAACGGCCAAGCCGAAGAGGCCGCTGAGCTCTATATCTCGTTGATTGGGGACGGTAAGATCACCGCGATCTCGCGTTATGGCGACGGCATGCCCTTCCCGGCTGGCACGGCGATGATGGTTGAGTTCACGCTCAACGGTCAAAGGTTTCAGGGGCTGAACGGTGGCCCGCATTTCACCTTCACCGAGGCGATCTCGCTATCCGTAAACTGCGCCGATCAGGCCGAGGTGGACAAACTGTGGGACGGCCTGATCGCCGGCGGTGGCGCGCCCTCACAATGCGGCTGGCTGAAGGACCGCTTTGGTGTCTCGTGGCAGATCGTGCCGGAGGCCATGGGGCGCATGCAGAAGGAGGGCACCCCGGAGCAGGTCGGACTGATGATGGGAGCCATGATGAAGATGGCTAAGCTCGATATCGCGGCTCTGGAAGCAGCGTTTCAGGGTTAGAATGGAACTGTGCGGCGTATTGAGTTAAGCTGACTTCACTGAGTTTTATAGGGTTTCGGCGATGGGCACAGTTGATAGCCGTGATGACAAGGCGGAGCGGTCGGCCGTTGGCGCATTGATCGTGGAAGGAGAGCCTTTCATTATCGCAGAGGCCGGAACTCCCCTGGTCAAAGGTTCCCCGTTGGTTGCTCCAGGCTCCGGACCGACACGCCGACTAGGTCTTTTGGCCGGTCAGATTTCCGTGCCCGATGACTTCGACGAGATGGGCAGGGATGAAATAGAACAGATGTTCGGCCTTACGAAGTGAGGCTGTTCCTAGATCCTTCCTGACTGCTCTGGGTTGCAGATAAATCGGATTAGTTGAGGATGCGGCGAAGGGTATGATCCCTACCGCGGCGCATCCCCGGCCACTGTCGTCCGGTGCATAAGCCGTAGGTGGCCGTCATAGCCGCCCTCGGCGAAGTGGACGGTGCAGCGGTTGTCCCACATCAGCAGAGTGCCCGCCGCCCACTTGTGGCGGAAGATATAGTGCGCCTGGGTTATGTGGTTGAACAGGTAACCGAGGATCGCGTTGCTCTCGCCCTCGGTGAAGCCCTCAATGCCGATGGTATAGGTCGGGCTGACGAACAGCGCCTTGCGGCCCGTTACGGGATGGGTGCGGACCAGGGGGTGGGTCCGCGACTTATCGGCCTCCGTCGAGGTCAGGATTTTCATGGTGCGCTTTTCGGTCTCACGGGCAAAGGAGCCCTTGGAGCCATAGGGTCGCGTGGCCGAGTGGATGGCCTGCATAGGGGCCAGCAACGCCTTCATGTTGTCGGAGAGATCTTCGTAGGCCTGCGCGCAGTCGGCAAACAGCGTATCGCCACCCACGGGCGGGGTGACTTCCGCACGCAGGATTGTGGCGGCAGGCGGTGTGTCCTGAAAGCTCCAGTCAGAGTGCCAGCCGCCGCCGAAATTGCTGGCTTTTTCGTCGGGTTCCCGCCGCAGTTCCAGCACGTTGGGATGGCCCGGCATGGGGGCAATATAGGGATCGTGGCCAAAACCGCCCATCTGCAGGGTAAAGGCTTCGAGCTGATCAAGGGTGAGCGGTTGGTTGGGCAAACTAACCACGCCGTGGCGGGCCCAGGCGGCTTTCAGCTCGGCCATGGTTTGGGGCACCAAAGGTTTGGAAAGGTCCAAGCCCGTGATCTGAGCGCCAAAGCCACTCTCAGTCGGGTGGGCCTTCAGGGTCTGGTAGGTCTTGGTCGCGGCGGACGCCATCACGCTGTCTCCCAATTGCGCCCCTTATCAATAAGGGCTTGCCGGACATCAAACACCCGTTTGCAACGCGCGCTGAGTCCTGTAATCGAACCTCGCCATGACTGATAACGCTGAAACTGCCGACCAACAACTGATCGCCCTGGTCCCCGATCGCAAGCTTTCCGTAAAGGAAACCTTTGGCGTCGATGTGGATATGATGGTGCCGGCCTTCTCGATTAAGGACGCCCATGTGCCCGATCTGGATCCGTCCTACCAGTTTGATCCAGAGACGACGCGAGCCATCTGCGCCGGCTTTGCCCATGATCGCCGGGTGATGATCCAGGGCTATCACGGCACCGGGAAATCCACCCACATCGAACAGGTGGCGGCGCGCCTGAACTGGCCGCTGATCCGGGTGAACCTAGACAGCCACGTCAGCCGCATCGACTTGGTCGGTAAGGACGCCATCGTCCTGAAGGACGGCAAGCAGGTCACCGAATTCCGCGAAGGCATTCTGCCCTGGACGATCCAGCGGCCCATGGCTCTGGTGTTCGATGAATATGACGCCGGTCGTCCCGACGTTATGTTCGTCATCCAGCGCATCTTGGAAGCGCAGGGTAAGCTGACCTTGCTGGACCAAAACCGGGTGATCCGGCCAAACCCCTATTTCCGGCTGTTCTCGACCACCAACACCATCGGTCTGGGCGATACCACCGGGCTCTATCACGGCACCCAGCAGATCAACCAAGGTCAGATGGACCGCTGGTCGATTGTCACTACGCTGAACTATCTCGCCCATGACGTTGAAGCCGAGATCGTGCTGTCCAAGTCACCGACCTACGACAACGCCGAGGGGCGGCGCACCATCGCGGCCATGGTCCGGGTGGCGGATATGACCCGTAACGCCTTCATGAACGGCGACATCTCTACCGTCATGAGCCCGCGCACCGTGATCACCTGGGCCCAGAACGCCGAGATTTTCGGCGGTGATCTGGCATTGTCGTTCCGGATGACGTTCCTAAATAAGTGCGATGAGCTAGAGCGCGGCACGGTGGCGGAGTTCTATCAGCGGGCGTTCGGGGCAGACCTGCCGGAGAGCACAGCGCGGGTTCGGGTGGCTTAGGGGCTAGACCCCGCCACCACATCGCGCGATCCTGGTCTCATTATAACAAAACCAGATTTCATTGGGGACGACATGATCAAGACGACAATCGCGGCTATGACCGCAGGCTGGCTCCTGTTGGGGACTGCACCCGTCCAAGCGCAACCCTCAACCATTGCCAAGAACGACTACGCCGTTTCCGGCAATTGGCTCTGTCTGCCGGGCCACACGGACGCCTGCTCGGGCGATAACTCTGCAACCGTGGTCGCCGCCAACGGCGCGATGACCAAGGAAACCTGGAAGGCCGATCCTAAGGCCCCCATCGACTGCTTCTATGTCTATCCGACGGTCTCGATGGACCCCGGCGTGCTGTCGGACATGGTGCCCAATGACGAAGAGCGCCGGGTTGTAGAGCAACAGCTGAGCCGCTTTGCAGCCAAGTGCAAAGTCTATGCGCCGATGTATCGCCAATTCACCCTGACCGCTTTGCGCGCGGCGATCACCGGAGCCGCCTTGCCTGGCGGCCAAGCCGCCAACGCGCCGCGTCCGCAGACCGGCTATGACGACGTGGTCGATGCCTGGAACTATTATCTGACGCACAACAACAAGGGACGCGGCGTCGTGCTGATTGGGCACAGTCAAGGCTCAGGCGTGCTCACCCAACTGATCGCCAAGGAGATTGACGGCAAGCCGGTGCAGGCCAAATTGATCTCGGCCCTGCTGCTGGGCACCAACCTGCCGGTGACCAAGGGCGGTGATACCGGAACCTTCACGTCGATCCCGACCTGCAAATCGGTGACACAGACCGGCTGTGTGTTGGCCTATGCAAGTTTCCTCGACACCGCCACGCCGCCGTCAAACAGCCGCTTTGGACGCCCGCGCGAACCCAATCCTGCGATGGAAGCGGCTTGCGTTAATCCGGCAAGCCTCACCGGGGGAACCGGCATGCTGCACAGCTATCTGTCGTCGGTTGCCAATGGACAGAGCTCAGCGGATTGGGCCAGCAAGGGCACTGTCGAGACCCCGTTTGTCTCCCTCCCCGGCTTACTGACCGCGACCTGCGTCAACGAAGGTGGCTTCAACTATCTGTCGGTGCATGTGAACGCCGATGCCGCCGACCCACGCCTTGATGCGATTAAGCCCGGTGGCGTGACCCCTGACTGGGGCCTGCATCTCATTGATGTGAACCTGGCCATGGGCAATCTGGTCGATCTAGCCGAGAGCCAAGGCAAGGCTTGGCGCGCCCGGAAATAGACAAAGAAAAGGGCGCGGCGCTCCAGCTGCCGCGCCCTGATCTTTGTCAGAAGGAAGTCGGTTAACCCCCAGTAATCTTCTTTCCGACGAAGAGGCCCAACACCAAAAACACGACCACGCCGGCCACGAATATAAAGAACAAGAGTTTGGCGATGTCAGCCGATGCACCGGCCAAGCCTGTGAAGCCAAAGGCCCCGGCGATCAGCGCGATCACCGCCATGATCAAAGCCCATTTCAACATCTTCAACTCCTTAGGTTTGCCGACCTGATATCCCTTCCAACGGCAGAATGGTCGATCCGGTTCCAAGATTGATTTTCGCCAGCATCACAGCGCGCTTTCCTCCCCTTGCGTCGTCGGGCTATGACGGGTGGTCATGTCGAAGAACCCTGAGAGTCCGATCGAGCCCTTTAAGCGCGCCCTGGCCAACGCGGCCCGCTCGCTCGCGGAGAGCGCTGACCTAGAGATCGTCTATTCAGGCGAAGGCCCACTGCTACAGGGCAACCGCGCCGTGTTGCCCCACCCGCCCCGCGACCTGACCCCGGCGGACGCTGCGCGCATTCGCGGGCTGGCCGACCAGATGGCCCTACGGGTGGCTCACCATGATGCGGCGATCCACGCCAAGTCGCGGCCCGGCTCAGCTATGGGCCAACCGGTCTATGACGCCCTGGAACAGGTGCGGATCGAGGCCATCGGGGCCAATGCGCTGGGGGGTGTGAAGACCAATCTTAAGGCCGTGCATGATGCCGCCTGGGCCAAGAGGGTGTTCAACCCGATTGAGGCGCAGGCCAATCCACCCATCGCCGACATCGTTTCGCTGCTGGTGCGTGAACGCCTAACTGGCGTTGCACCGCCGCTACAGGCTCAGCCACTGGTCGATCTGTTCCGCGCCGATATTGAGGCCAAGGCCGGGGCCGATATCGATAAGCTTATGGCTACCCTCGACAATCAAAAGGCCTTTGCCCGGCTGGCCCGCACCATCCTGCGCGACCTCTCTATGGGCGACGACTTGTCCGACGCGCCTGATCAGGCCGATGATCAGGAAGACGAGGGCGACGACGGCGAAGCTGAGAGCGAAGAGGGCGATGAGGGTGACGGCGAAGGCCAGTCGCCGCAGCAATCCTCTATGGACGATAGCGAGGCGACCCATAGCGAGAGCGAGGACGCCGACAGTCAGATGACCGAGGCGCAGGACGATCCCAACGCCGAGGATAGCGACGAGCCTCCGGAGATGGGCGACGGCGAACAACCTGCCCGGCCCGACATGAAGGGCGATGCCAAGGCCATCACCTATAAGGTCTTCACCACCGCCCACGACGAGGTGGTGGCCGCCGAGGAACTTTGTGATCCGGAAGAGCTGACACGCCTGCGCGCCTATCTGGATCAACAGCTGGCCAGCCTGTCCAGCGTGGTCTCACGCCTGGCCAACAAGCTGCAGCGCAAATTGATGGCCCAACAGAACCGCTCTTGGTCGTTTGATCTGGAAGAGGGCCTGCTGGACGTCTCTCGCCTGACCCGGGTGATCATCGACCCCACAGCGCCGCTGTCGTTCAAGGAAGAGAAAGACACCGAGTTTCGCGACACAGTGGTGACCATACTGATCGACAATTCCGGTTCGATGCGCGGGCGGCCGATCATGGTGGCCGCCGTCTGCGCCGACATCCTGGCGCGAACGCTTGAACGTTGCGGCGTCAAGACCGAAATCCTGGGCTTTACGACCCGGGCCTGGAAGGGCGGCACCAGTCGCGAGGATTGGCTGAAGGCCGGCAAGCCCGCCCAGCCCGGCCGCCTGAACGACCTGCGCCACATTATCTACAAGTCCGCCGATGCCCCCTGGCGCCGCGCCCGGCGCAATCTTGGCCTGATGATGCGCGAGGGTTTGTTGAAAGAGAATATCGACGGTGAAGCCTTGATGTGGGCCCACCAGCGGATGATCGGTCGCCCCGAAGCGCGCCGTATCCTGATGGTGATTTCCGACGGCGCGCCGGTCGACGACAGCACGCTTTCGGTCAACTCCGGTCACTACCTCGAACGCCACCTGCGCGAAGTGATCACCGAGATCGAAACCAAGAGCCCGGTGCAGCTGATCGCCATCGGCATCGGCCACGACGTGACCCGCTATTATCGCCGCGCGGTGACCATTGTCGATGTGGAGCAGTTGGCAGGGGCCATTGTCGATCAGCTGGCCGAGCTGTTCGACGAAGAAATCCGCAAGATGACCCGCAAGAACGCCAACCTGCTTGCCCCACCGCCCAATACCCAAGGCCCGCAAGGCCCAACTACGCGACGCTCGACCTTCAAGGAAGTGCGGAGGGCCGTGGCGTAATGGCTCACCCCGGTGTCATCCCGCATGTAGCGAAGCGAAAGTGCGGGAC
>JANPNB010000170.1:0-1720 GCA_031427275.1 Alphaproteobacteria bacterium
GTCAATACCATCGTCGCCGATCGCCATGGCGAGGTGCTATATGCTGACATCACCGCCACGCCAAATGTGAGTGAGGCAAAGGCCAAGGCCTGTGCGCCGGTGTCGGGGCTCGGGCCGTTGGCGGCCTCGGCGCGCATCTACATGCTGGATGGCGCGCGGTCTGTCTGTGACTGGGACGTGGTGGCGGGCACGCCCGCACCTGGCCTATTGCCCGGGGTGTCCATGCCCTCGACTCTGCGGCGGGACTATGTGGCCAACAGCAATGACAGCTACTGGTTGGCCAATCCGCGTGCGCCGATCACCGGCCAGCCGCCGATTGTTGGACCCAGCGTCACGACCCAGAACCTGCGCACCCGGTCCGGTTTGATGGAGATTGAGGCGCGGTTGGATGGGTCGGACGGATTGCCTGGCAAGACCTTTGATCCGGCGACCGTTGAGGCGATGCTTTATCGCAATAAGAACCTAGCCGCCGATTTGGTCTTGGACGACCTAGCCACGCTCTGCGCCAACCCCGCACCTGTGGTCTTGTCTGCGGAAAAGACCATCGATGTCGCCCAAGCCTGCGCGGTGCTGGCCGGTTGGGATCGCCGGATGAACCTCGACAGCGTTGGGGCCCATCTGTTCATCGAGTTTTGGGAGCTTGCCCAGAACATTCCCAAGGTTTGGGCGGTCGAATTTGACCCTGCCGATCCGGTTCATACCCCCCGCGGCCTGAAGACCGATCCCGAGACAGGGGCCAAGATTATGAAGGCCCTGGCCCGGGCGGTGGACCTGCTGAACACCAACAAGATCGCCCTGGATGCGCCGTGGGGCCAAGTGCAGTTTGCCCTACATGGCGATCAGCGCATTCCCGTTCACGGCGGCGAAGGCAGCGACGGGGTGCTGAATGCTCAACAGTCCAAGCTGATCCCCGGGGTCGGCTATGTCCCGTTCCACGGCTCAAGCTATATCCAGGTGGTGACCTTTGATGCGGCCGGTCCGGTGGCTGATGCGATCATGACCTATAGCCAATCCACCGATCCGGCCTCAGCCCACGCCGCCGACCAGACTGCGTTGCATGCCCAGAAGGGCTGGGTGCGGCTGCCGTTTAGCGCCAGTGCCATTGCCGCTGATCCCACCGTTACCCGCAAGGTGCTGGAGGAATAGCCGCACACTTGACGACGTTTTCGTAGGAGCGACGTACTGGCAAGACCATCGGCGTAAACTTGCGCTAGATGCAGGGGAGCTGTTTGCGCTAAGGGGGGAGCCCAATTTCAGTTTAGGACCTCCCATGCAGACCAAGCGCCTCGGCAAGAGCCCCATCACGGTATCGGCCATCTGCATGGGGACCATGACATTTGGCAACCAGGCCGACGAGAAGATGGCCTTTCGCATCCTAGACCAGTCGCTGGAGGCCGGGATCAACTTCTTCGACACCGCCGAGAACTATCCGGTGCCGCCGCAGGAGAGCTGGGCTGGCCTAACCGAGGAGATCGTCGGGCGCTGGATGAAGACCAAGCGGCGCGATGAGCTGATCATCGCCACCAAGGTCTCGGGGCCGAGTCACGGCTGGATCAAGTCATCCCAGCGGGCGGGAATGACGGCGCTGGATCGCCACAATATCACCCGCGCCATTGAGGCCAGCCTGACCCGCCTGGGCACTGACTATGTGGACCTCTACCAGACCCATTGGCCTGATCACGGCACCGCCTATGATGAGACCATGGAGGTGCTCGACGAA
>JANPNB010000171.1:0-9534 GCA_031427275.1 Alphaproteobacteria bacterium
TAACTGTCGGGATCAGCTTGCGTCGGTGGTTTCCCCAATCCTGCGGCGCGGCGGATGAAGTGCTCATAGAACTTCCAGAGCCCAGGCTTGCCTAGGAAGGCCTTGTAGTAAAAGCCCGCTGGCAGGAATCGACCGAATAGACCGATTACTGCGCCCAGATCGAAGCTCAGGGACGGCCAACGGTTTTGGCTCTCTGCCACCAAACCGTCATAGATGAACAGGTCCGTGGCCCGTGTATTGGGCTCATACCGCCCTCCGATGCCGAGCCCGACCAGGGCATTGGGTTCCTCAACCCCAGCGCTCATCACCCCGCGAGGCCGGTGATATTTGAAGCTCCGGCCAAACAGCACCACGCCCTGTGCCAACAGGGCCGACGCCAGGGTATCGCCGGGATGACCCTCATAGCTCTGACCATCAAAGGTGAAGGTGATCGTGGTGCTGCGATCGATCGTCCCGCCCGAGCCCGTCCGTGACCCACTCATGGCCCGCCGCCCAACAGCTCAACCGCCGCAATCTCATGCGTCACCGTGTGGCGGTGCAGTTTGAGAAACACCCCACAACCTGCGGAATGCCGCCATAGTTCCCACGACCATCCCTTGGGGTTGTCACGCTCATAGAGCCGTGCCACCGCCTCTTGCGGTGTAGCGTCCAGCGGCAGCACGGAGTCCACCGCTCGATCAAACTCGAACTCGGCTTGGGCGCGCGGGCCACAATGAGGGCAGGCGATCAGCAGCATCTAGCGATCCCGCGCCTTAGGCCCGACCCCGGTCTCATCGACCATGGCACCTCGAGCAAAGCGGTCCAGGGCGAAGGGCCTAGCAATAGGATGAGCCTCGCCCGTGGCCAGATGATCGGCAAACAACCATCCCGCCCCCGGCGTGGCCTTGAAGCCGCCATAGCACCAACCGCCGCTGAGATAGAGGCCCTCTACCGGCGTCTCATCCAGGATCGGCGCGCCATCAAAGCTCATGTCCGTGGTGCCGGCCCAGGACCTCAGCATCCTTAGTTTCGAGAGCGCCGGAATCAGGGCGATGGCCTCCCCGGCCACCTGTTCCAGCCGCACGGGCACCCCGCGCTGAGAATAGGTCGGGTAGTTATCGGGATCGCCGCCCAGCACCACTTCGCCCTTGTCGGACTGGCTGATATAACAATGCACTGACTGCGACATGATCACGGTGCCGATCATCGGCTTGATCGGCTCGGTGACAAAGGCCTGCAAGAGCTGGCTCTCGACGGGCAGTTTCACGCCTGCCAGCCCAGCCACCTGACCGCTGTGCCCCGCCACACAGATACCCACTCGGTCCGCCGCAATGGAGCCTCGCGTTGTCTGCACGCCCTCGACCTTGCCGCCGCGCAGGGAGAAGCCGGTAACCTCGCAATTCTGAATAATATCGACGCCCAGAGCGTCCGCCCCCCGCGCGTAGCCCCAGGCTACGGCGTCATGCCGCGCCGACCCGCCGCGCGGCTGGTTCAAGCCGCCTTCAATCGGGAACCGAGCATCCCGCGACATGTTCAGCACTGGAATCATCTTGGCGATCTGATCTTGGCTCAGCAATTTGGCGTCGATCCCGCGCGCCAGCATGGCATCGCCTCGCTCGGCCAGCTTGGTCATGTCGCTGTCGGAATGGCCCAGAAACACCGCCCCGCGCTGGCTGAACATGACGTTGTAGTTCAGCTCGTCGGTCATCCCCTCCCAGAGCTTGAGGGAAAACTCCATCAGGTCCTGCATCTGTGGCAGCCGGTAATTGGAGCGCACGATGGTGGTATTGCGCCCGGTATTGCCGCCGCCGATCCACCCTTTTTCCAGCACTGCGATGTTGCGCAAACCATGCCGTTTTGCCAAGTTATAGGCCGTGGCTAGGCCATGCCCGCCGCCCCCGATGATCACGATGTCATAACGCGCCTTCGGAATGGGATCGCGCCAAGCGCGCGGCCACGCTTTATGGCCGGTCAATCCGGCGGCCAATAGACCCAGGCTGGAATATCGCTTCAACGTAGGTGGCCCCTCCGTTCCGGACCAGTTTGAGGCAATAGGACGCGGACCGAACAGCAGCTAGTGGCAATAAATGGATTGTCGCCCGACAAAATTCGATTGACCATATTGCGGGTACATCTGATCGACAGTGTGGACCATGGGATTCACACCTGAACCTACCAATCTCGTTGAAGACTTCCGCCATGGAGGCGTTGGCGTGACGACGTCCTCATTCACGGCTGCGGTTATTGGCCATGTCAATCACGGCAAGACGGCCCTGGTGCGCGCGCTAACGGGAATCGAGACGGACCGCCTCAAGGAAGAACGAGAGCGAGGACTTTCCATCACCCTAGGCTTTGCGTGGCGCGACTATGGCACCGGCAGCCTCGACCTCATCGACGCGCCCGGGCACGAGGACTTCATCCGCGCTATGGTGGTAGGCACGGCGGGCGCGCGGGCAGTGCTTCTGGTGGTCTCGGCGGTGGAGGGTTTTGGGCGCCAAACCCTGCAGCATCTGGAGATCGCGGCTTTGTTGGGCATCACGACCGGCGTTGTCGCGGTCACTAAGTCTGACCTCCTATCCTCCGAGAGTGAGGTTGTCCTGCGCGCCCAGATCGCTGAAACCTTGGCTGAAAGCTTCTTGGCAGGTGCGCCGGTGGTGTTCTGCTCGGCGCTTACCGGGGCCGGTTTGGAGGCCTTGCATAGGGAGCTTGGGGCCATTGTCGCTCGTGCGCCGCCGGTGGAGACTCTGGCCGGGGCGTACTTGCCGATCGACCGCGCCTTCAGTCTAGACGGCACCGGGACGGTGATCACCGGCACGCTGTTGGGCGGTAGGCTGACAATCCCTGACGAAGCGGTGCTGGAACCCTCAGGGCGGCGGGTCGACCTGCGGCAAATCCAGCGGCACGGCGAGACCTTGCAGAGCGTCCAGCCTGGCGGTCGGGTGGCAGTCAATCTGCGGGGGGTGTCGGCCCAAGACATCAAGTCCGGCGAAGTACTTTGTACTTCCGCAACCTTTGTCGCCGCCCTCCAGGTCGACGCATGGGTTAGCATGTCCAGCGACAACACTCGGCCCTTGAAGCACATGGACGAACTGCGAGTCATGTGGGGTGCGCGGCAGGACATCGCCACCGTGCGGCTCTATGGCGACAAGCTGATCGAACCGGGTGGGGCGGGTTTGGCTCAACTGCGGTTTGCGGGTCCAGTGGTGGCCTATGGCGGCCAACGGGCTGTGCTGCGCAGGCTCTCTCCGGCGGGAACTGTGGGCGGGGCCCTGGTGTTGGACCCCGAGGCACCCCCGGCTCGGGGCAAGATGGCCCCGCGCCGCGAAGTGCTGGAGGCGGTCCTAGCCGGAGACGTGCGCCGGGTTGCGGCAGCCCTGGCGCAGCGGGACCGAGAGATAGTGTCCGTGGCCGAGCTGGCTCGCCTCTGGCGGAGATCTGTGGATGAGGTACGCCAAGCGCTGGAGACAGACTATGCGGCGCTCGATGAGGCGCGGCTGATCCGCCGCGCGGTACTCGCTCAGGTCCGCAACGCCTATCTGCAACAACTGAGCGCCGCCCATGTCCGTGCACCGACCAAATCCACCCACCCGGTCAGCGCGGTCCGAACAGCCCTGGCCCAGCACATGTCCCGGGACCTCGCAGCCCATGTGGAACAGAGCCTGGCCGACGCTGGTGAGATCAAGCTCGCCGCCGATCAAGTCGCCTTGCCGGGTTATGACCCTTTCGCCGCCCTATCACCGCAAACCCTGCAACGCGTGGGCGAGATCGAGGTTGAGTTTCAGACCGTCGGCCTAATGGCGCCGCACGCCGGGCTCCTGACCGGCTGGCTTTTGGAAGACCAAGACCTCATCCGCCTGCTCACCGACTCAGGCCGCCTGATCGCTCTGCGCAATAACGCCCTGCGCCAAACCCTCTATCTGCACGCCAGCGCACTCGAGATCGCCCTGGTCGCCCTCACCGCTACCTTCTCGCCGCCCCTGGCGTTCACCACTGGAGAGGCCCGTGCGGCGCTGGCCACCACCCGAAAATTCATCGTCCCAGTCCTGGAAGCCCTTGATGCCCTGGGCCAAACCAAACGCGACGGCGACCTGAGGACGGTGATCCCCAAAAACGCCTTCCCACCTTTACCCATCCCCCTCTAAGGTTAGACTTGGATGGAGGTGACTGGAGTCTGGTGGCTTCCCTGGTCTTCAAAACCAGTGACACGTCCAAAAGGCGTGTGGTGGGTTCGATTCCCATCCACCTCCGCCAAGACCTAAAGACGCGCGAGTAGCCCCTTATGACCACTGCCTTTAACCTGACCGACATGAACGGCGTGACCCGCGCTTTTCCGACCGGGCGTCCTAGCTTGATCTGCTTCGTCAAGGAGGATTGCCAGACCTGCAATCTGGCCGCACCGGTGATCGAGAGCTTTGCTCAAGCCTGGGGCACGCAAGCCGATGTCTGGATGTTGGGCCAATCGTTGGACGGCAACCTGATCCTGAAGGACAGACACGGCCTGACCCTGCCCATTCTCGATGAGAGCGGCTGCAAGACCTCCTTCGCCTGGGACTTCGAGATCGTGCCAGCGGTGTTCTGGTTGGCTGCTGACGGCGGCCTCAAGAGCAAGCTCGAAGGCTTTGTGCGCCAGGAGTGGGAAGACCTCGCCGATCAGATTGCCAAGGACCTGAAGGCGCAACCCGTAACCATCGACTGGTGGGCCCTACCCGAGTGGCGACCCGGCTGCGGATCGAAGCATCTCGACCCGGAGATTCATGACCGGCTGGTCGCTGAGGCCACCGACAGCCCAATCCGCGCGCGGCGCATCGAGATCGCCAGCGCCGACGACATTGCCGAGTTTATGTTCGACCAGGGTTTTAGCGACGGCCTGCCCCTGGTGCCACCCACCGCCGAGCGGGTTGTGCGGATGCTCTCCGGCACCTCGCGCGGGCCACAGGACATTATCGCCGTCGTGCCGCCAAACATGGCCCCGGTGACGGTGGAGAAGATCGCCATCAATGCGGTGATGGCCGGCTGTAAGCCCGAGTACCTGCCTGTGGTCATCGCCGCCCTTGAGGCGGTGTGTACCGACGAGTTCAACATGCACGGCGTTAACGCCACCACCATGGGGGCCTCACCGGTGCTGGTGATCAACGGCCCGATCCGCACCCGGATCGGCATGAACATGAAGCTGGCAGCCTTGGGGCCTGACAACCGGGCCAATGCCACCATTGGCCGGGCCCTGCGGCTGGTCGTGCGCAATGTGGGCGGGGCACGACCCGGCGGCACCGATCGCTCGACGCTGAGCACCCCCATGAAGATCACCATGTGCTTCCCCGAATGGGAGGAGGGCTCGCCTTGGGAGCCCCTGCATGTAGAACGCGGCTTCAAGGCGCAGGACTCGGTTGTCACCGCCTTTGCCATGACGAGCGGCCCAACTCAGATCGTTGACCAGGAATCTAGACAGCCTGATCAGATGGGCGGCACCCTGGGTCTGGGCCTGGAGAGCATGTTCCTCTCCAAAATCCACCGCATGCCCACCGATGCCCTACTGGTGGTCTGCCCGGAGCACGTCAAAACCTTGATAAGTGAAGGCGATTACTCCAAGGCCAGATTGCGGGCTCGTATCCAGGCCGTCACCGCCAGACCCCTACGCGAGATGGTCGCCAACGAAGTCTCCGGCGCCGGAATCCCGCTCTCCGTCGCCGCAAAGATGAGCGAGGAACACCTGAGCGGCTTGGTCTCAAAATTCGCTGATGAACAGAATATCCATATTGTCGTGGCGGGCTCCGAGGCGGGCAAGTTCTCGGCGGCCTTCTATGGTTGGGTCACCGGGCCGATGGGCTCAATCTCCGTTTCCCGGAAAATCGAAACCTGATAGCCTCGTCTCCGAACTATGGAGGACGTCGATGACGACAATTCTCGATCCGACCGATGAACGGGTGCCGGTCGCCCGACAGATCACCCCGCGAACCGGCCACATCACCGGCGTGGTTGGTCTGCTGGACATCAGCAAGCCGCGCGGCAACGTGATGCTCGACGAGCTGGAAAGCCTGATGGCCGCCCGGTTGCCGGGTGTGGAACTTCGGCGTTACCGCAAGCCCACCTTCACCAAGCCCTGCCCTTCTAACCTGCGGCTGCAGATCAAGTCGGAATGCAACTTCCTGGTAGAAGCGTTAGCCGATTGAGGATCATGCACGACGTGCAGTTTGCACGACACCGTATGGTTCGAGATCCAAGGTCTTCCCGCCGTCTCCATCGCCTCTAGCGAATTCGATCAGGCCGCCGATGTCCAGCGCCGCGCTTTGGGTATGGATGATGCCCGCTATCTCTTGGTCGATCACCCGATCCAAGATGCCACCGATGATGAGATGCGCGCCAAGGCTCATGCCGTGCTCGACGCGGTGATCGAAGCTTTGAGCGTTTAGGCCACGGCTTGGGCGATAGCGGCGGCGAGCGGCGTCAGCTCATCGTCCGAGACAGTGCGCAGTTCGAGCAGCAGCGCGTCATGATCGATTCGGCCCACCACCGCAGTTGACCCGGTGCGCAGGCGTCGCGCCAAGTCTTCGGCGGACACGCGGGCGCAGCTGAGCCGCAGGGCAAACCCCGCCAGGGCATGCATCGGCATGGCCCCGCCCCCGGCGAAACCTTCCGTCTCGACAATCTCAGTCTCCAGATTGGGGACCTCGGAGACCAAGGTCGTGAGAGCCTGAGCTCGGGCCCGGCTAACCGCCTTGGCTTCCGTCAGCATCCGCAGAACAGGAACCCGGGTCATTGGATTAATTGGAGGGCGATAGAGCCGCAAGGTTGCCGCCAGCGCCGACAGGGACAGTTTATTCAGACGCAGGGCCCGGGCCAGGGGGTGCTTGGCCAGGGTCGCTATCAGGTCACGCCGACCCGCAACGATGCCCGCCTGCGGGCCGCCCAACAGCTTGTCGCCGCTGAAAATCACCAAATCCACGCCCGCCTGCAGGCTGGCTTGGACCATCGGCTCGCCGTGGATGCCGAAGGGTTCGAGATCCACCAGGGCACCGCCGCCCAAGTCTTCGACCAGCAAGATGCCCCGGCTGTGCGCAAAGGCGGTTAGGTCTTTCAGGCTTGGTGCACTGGTAAAGCCGGTGATCTTGAAGTTGCTGGGATGGGTGCGCAGGATCACCCGCACTTGGGGATGATCGTGCACCGCCTGCTCATAGTCGGTCAGGTGCGTGCGGTTGGTGGTCCCGATCTCCACCATCTGCGCGCCGCTTTGCACCACAATATCGGGAACGCGAAAGCCGCCGCCGATCTCCACCAATTCCCCGCGCGACACGATCACCGGGCTCCCGGCTGCCAAAGCTGCTAGGGCCAAGACCACCGCCCCGGCCCCATTGTTCACCGCCAGACCTGCCTGCGCCCCGGTCAGCTCTGCGATCAATCCGTCCAGGTGATCCTGGCGTGAGGCGCGCCGACCGCTCTCCAAATCAAACTCCAGATTGCCGTAACCGGCCGCCAAGCTCATAGCCGCCATAGCCTCCGGAGCCAGGGGTGCCCGGCCAAGATTGGTATGGATCACCACGCCGGTGGCATTGATCACGCCAAAAAGGCTTTCGCGGCCCCGGTCGGCCAAATCCGCAGCGGCCTCATCCAGCAGCTCGGACACGCTGGGCACCACAGCTCCGGGCACTGCCAGCCGCGCCCGAGCGCGCGCCAAAACAGCACGCAAAGCCGCAATCACCGCGCTTGCGCCAAACTCCGCGTTGAGCACGCCTGCCGCAGGATCGGCACAAATCACCCCCACCGCAGGCAAACTGCGGCGCGGATCGGAACTCTTAGCTGAAGGTCGGTTAGTTGTGACGGTTGTCCTCCTCAAGTCTGCTCAGGCTGGTTATACCGATCTGGCGCGAGCCCGAGCAAGACTTGGCCACTTGTAACTGCACGACGATGCTAGGCCTTTGCCGCGCGGGTGATTGAACAGGGGTTTAAGGACAATGCAAGAACACCAGCGAACGCTTCGTACGCCAGAAGAATTGGCTGACAGCGGGTTCATTGCCTCAGACCAAGTCGAAGGACTTGCGCAGGTTGCGGCACGCTATGCCGTGGCAATCACGCCTGCGATCGCCGACCTGATCGACCCCACGGATCCCAATGACCCAATCGCGCGACAATTCGTGCCGTCCGAGCTGGAGCTCAACAGCACGATAGCCGAACACTCTGATCCCATTGGTGATAAACGCCACGGTAAGGTGGACGGTATCGTACATCGCTACCCAGATCGCGTTCTCCTAAAGCTGTGCCACGTCTGCCCAGTCTATTGCCGGTTCTGCTTCCGCCGCGAGATGGTGGGGCCGGGCGAATCGCAGTTTCTGTCTCCCGACGCGCTGGAGGCAGCGCTGGGATATATCAGAGCGCATCCGGAGATATGGGAAGTTATCATGACGGGTGGGGACCCCTTCATGCTGTCCCCCCGGCGAATAGCGGATATCAATCAGCGACTATCAGTACTGGAACACGTCAAGGTCGTGCGCTGGCATACCCGTGTGCCGGTTGCCGATCCCGCCCGGATAACCAACGCATTCGTCGAGGCACTCCGCGGAACCAAGGCAACCTATGTGGCGGTGCATGTAAACCATCCGCGCGAACTATCGGCGGAAGCAAGAGCCGCCTGCGCCAAGCTTGCCGACGCCGGAATCTGCCTTCTCGGCCAAAGCGTCCTACTCAAGGGCGTCAACGATGATGCCGCCACACTGGAGGCCTTGATGAGAGCTCAGGTCGAGTCTCGAATTCGGCCCTACTATCTTCATCATCCAGACCTCGCACCCGGTACTGGTCACTTTAGAACTGGGATCGAACAGGGCCAGACCCTGGTTACGGGTCTCAGAGCCAGGGCCTCCGGACTCTGTCAGCCCCAGTATGTTCTGGATATTCCAGGAGGCTATGCAAAGGCTCCGCTTGGTCCGTGTGATGCACAACGCGAGGGGTCAGATTGGCGGATTCGCGATGCAAATGGGCTCTGGCACCTCTACAATGAAGCACTCCCAGATTCTGACCCTCGTCCGTCCTCAGAACTCCCTCTTATGCTAGCCATTGAACCGCCGATTTAGCTTCCGCATGCCCCCGATCCAACGGCCATAGTCGCCGGTCTTGTTGCGCATATAATCCAACACCTCAGGGTGAGGCAGGATCAGGAACTCTTCAGCCTCGATAGCCTTCACGCAAGCCTCGGCGACGACCTCGGGCTCCATCATGCCGTCGATGCTGGCGACCCCGTCGGGGTTGCCAGCCGTCATGGCCGTGCGCACGGCTTGCGGGCAGAGCACAGAGACCTTGATCCCATCATCGCCGTGGGTGATCGCCAACCACTCGGCTAAGCCAACCGCCGCATGCTTAGTGACCGCATAGGGTGCTGAGCCGATCTGCGAAAGCAGACCCGCCGCAGAGGCGGTGCTGAACAGATAACCGCCACCGCGCGCCACCATGCGCGGCACGAGGTGCCGGGCGGCCCAGACATGGGCCATAACATTGATGTCCCAGATCCTCTGCCAGCCGTCATTGGGGGTTTCGGCCCCGCCGCCGACTCCGATGCCGGCATTGGAGCAG
>JANPNB010000172.1:0-16210 GCA_031427275.1 Alphaproteobacteria bacterium
CACCCACCCACAGCTCCTGGATACCAAAACGTAGATAGAAGAACCTATTGTTTTCGGGCTCAAGGATTGCGCGATAGATCGCAGAATGGACGATGGCACCACCAACTAGACCTGCCGCAATCTGCAAGGGCTGTGAGCGGGCGATTTGCGCTTGGATCCGGACTAGATCGTCACTCGGTGTCGGCATCGTCCCGCCCGAGGCGGCTTGCATAGCGTCACGGTAGAAGATCAGCAGGTCCGGCAGAAATCGTCCCATCAGCAGAAACTGCGGGATCACGGCCAGCACGACATAGGTCAGTCCCCAAACCAAAATCAGGCCTGGTTTGGCACCAATAAGGCGAAAGCCGGAGGCAATCGCGCCGTTGCTCGAAAACTCGCCCATACTATTTCTCTGCCGCGTATCGCGGGGTTATCAACCGCGCCAAACGCGGCTTGAGCCAATTTTCGAAGTCGTCAACAAACTCATAGACCACGGGCACCAAGACCAGCGAGAGCACCGTAGAGGTCATCAGGCCACCGATCACCGCAACCGCCATGGGCTGGCGGAACTCCGCACCCTTTTCCAACGCTAAGGCGGTGGGTAACATGCCGGCCGCCATGGCCATGGTGGTCATGATAATGGGCCGAGCCCGTTCGCGGCAAGCCTCGATAAGTGCCTCCCGCTGGCTCATGCCTTCGCGTTCCCGCTCGATGGCGTACTCGACGAGCAGGATCGAGTTTTTGGCCGCAATTCCCATCAACATGAGGAAACCGATCAGCGAGGGGATCGACAGCGATAGCTTGAAAATCAGCAAACCTAGAAACGCACCACCCACCGCAGTGGGCAGGGCTGATAGAATGACAATCGGCTTGAAGAAGGACCGGAACAGCAAAACCAACACGCCGAAAATCATGGAGATACCGGCAAAGAGTGCCAGTCCGAACGAGCCGAACAGTTCCCTCATGGCTTCGAGCTGTCCCGTCGCCGCAGGCGTTACCCCGGGGGGTAGGTTCTTCATGATTGGCAGGTTCTGGATCGCTTTGAACGCTGGCCCTTGGACCGTTCCGTTAAGTTCAGCCGTGATGGTCTGTTGCCGCTGCCGATTCAGGCGCTCGATACGCGCTGGCCCGGCTTGGAAATAAACGTCGGCGACGGCCTCCAAGGTCGTAAGACCCCCAGAGACTGTCGGAACCCGCAGTGACTTGATCCTTTGCAGATCACTGCGCGCTTCAGACGGCAGACGGATACGGATTGGAATCCGGCGTTCGCCCGCCGTCAATTTGGCAACATTGGCGTCGATGTCGCCGACAGTGGCGATCCGCGCGACCTGAGCGATGGCGTCCACAGATACCCCGAGACGCGCAGCATCAGCGGGGCGTGGGCGGACCACCACCTCTGGCCCGGTTGGCGGAACCGATGGCCGCGGATTGGCAATCAGCGACAGGGTCCGCATCTGCTTTTCCAGTTCCAGGGATGCCGCCTGGAGCGCGATAGGATCATTGCTGGTCAGCACCTGTTGAATACCCGACCCGCCCTCTGAGCTGAGGAAAGTCGCCCGCGCATCTGGAATGGCCCTCAGGGCTTGGCGGGTCGCGGCCTTTAGGGCGTCGCCTGAGGTTGTCCGTTCCTCATTGAGCAAGACCGTAACCGTTCCGCTGCGCAAATCAGAGCCGCCGCCGCCTCGCGATCCAGGGCCAAAGCTTGTCACGGTTGACCCGACCTGGGCGAAAACCCCGCGGACATCCTGGTGCCCTTCAAAGACCTTGGCGACCCGTGAGGCGGTATCTTCCATGTCGGCCACCGTTGCGCCGGGTGGCCCTTGGAGATTGACATAGATGTAGTCGGGGTCGCCGGCCGGCTGAAAGCCTTGCGGCAACAGTGGCACCAGCATCACCGAACCCACGAACAGGACCCCACCAATGATCGAGGCGACAATCCTGTGGTCCAGCGCCCATTCCAGCGTGTTACGATAAAGGCCCTCAAAGGGTTTGCGCGGGTGAGGCTGCGACGCCGGTTTCAGCAGATAGGCGGCCATCAGTGGAGTCAGCAATCGCGCGACGACCAGCGAGAACACCACCGCCACGGAGACCGTAATCCCGAACTCGCGGAAGAACTGACCCGGGATCCCCTTCATGAAGGAAACCGGGGTGAACACCACAACGATGGCCATGGTCGTGGCCACCACAGCCAATCCGATAGCATCAGCACCAAGGATCGCCGCGTCATAGGGACGCAATCCCTGGGCGACCCGCTTTTCGATGTTCTCGATTTCGACGATGGCGTCATCGACCAGAATCCCGACCACCAGGGTCAAGGCCAGTAGGGTCACCACATTCAAGGAGAACCCAAACCAATTCATCACAAAGAAAGTCGGGATCAGCGAAACCGGCATGGCAAACGCGGTGATCAGTGTTGAGCGCCAGTCGCGCAGGAAGATCAACACGACCAGAGCGGCCAGCAACATGCCCTCAAGCAGCACGTGCTTGGTGGCCTCGAAGCTGGCGCGGGTTTCATCGACGGACGAAAAAATTCGAACGAATTTGACGTTCGGATGGGCCTTCTGCAGGGTTTCCAGCGACTCGATCACCCCATCGTCGACCTCGACGTCGCTAGAGTCCCGGGTCTTCATGACCTGGAAACCGACCACCGGACGGTTATTGTAACGCGCGAAACCACGGGTTTCCGCCGAGCCGTCACCCACTTGAGCGACATCGGTCAACTTAATGAAGCGGCCTTGTCCAGCCGGAATGGTCAGATCACGCAGGGCGTTGAGGGTATTGACCGCGCCGAGAATACGCAGGGTCTGCTCGCGTCCGCCGACCTGAACCCGGCCGCCCGCCGCATCGACATTGAAGCTTCGCAGAGCTGTATTTACTGAGGCCGCCGTCAAGCCGCGGGCCGTCAATTTATCCGGATCAACGATGACATTGATCTCGCGGTTCACGCCGCCGACCCGACTAACCTGAGAAACGCCCTTGGACGCCTGAAGTCCGCGACTGATCGTATCGTCGATGAACCACGAGAGTTCTGAGTCCGACATGCCGGTGGCCTCGACCGCATAGGTCAAGATCGGTTGGTTATCGATCTCCACCTTGGTGACAGTCGGTTCGTCGATTTCGCGGGGCAGGATCGCCCGGGTTTGATCAATCCGAGTCCGGACGTCGTCGGTCTTCTTCTGCAGATCATGGCCGAGTTCAAACTCGATACTCGTGGTCGAAACGCCCTGGCTGACCGTCGAATAGACATTCTTCGCATCGGGAAGACCCGCGATGGCGTCTTCGACCGGTCGCGTGACCTGGGTCTCCATTTCGGACGGTGCAGCGCCGTTCTGGGTGATGGTCACCGTGACCAGCGGAAACTGCACATTGGGGAACTGCTTCACCGGCAAGCCGCCATAGGCGATCAGTCCCGCCAGGGTCATAGCTATGAACAGTACGGCAACAGGAACCGGGTTGCGGATCGCCCAGCTGGAAATCTGGAAAGAACCGCCGGGATCAGACGGGGTGTGGCTCATTTGGCGTTGCCCACCACAGGCTTCACCAAGTCACCGTCCAGTAGGAAGGCCGCAGCATTTTGGACGATCATGGTTCCTGCCGCTGGACCCTTGAGCAAGGCGACGAGGCCTGAACCGCGCGCGCCGGTGGTGACCATCACGCGCTTGACCCGGTTGTCGGTGCCAACAGTCATGACACTGGCACCGTCAGCGTCGTACCGGATCGCGGTTTCTGGCACGGTCAGGCTTTGACCTGCGGTATCTGAGAATTGAGCACGTCCGTAGCCTCCGGCGCGAATGTCTGTCCGGACGGGCAGATGGATGCGCGCGGATCCGAGCTTGGTTTGGCTGGAAAGCTGCGGGGATACGACCCGCACATAGCCCTCGGCACTTGCGCCGTTGGTTAGGGTGACACTGGCCCGTTGGCCGGTTCGGATTTGGCCGAGATCCTGTTCGGATAGGTCGGCCCTCAGTTCGATCTCGCCGTCGCGCGCCAAACGGAACCAGGGGGCCGTGCCTACGGCGGTCAGATCTCCTGGCCGGACATTGCGCTCCAGTACCAGGCCGGAGACGGGCGCGGTAACCGTCAACTTCTTTGCCCTGGTTTCCACATCGCGCGCTGCTGCGGCTTGGGCATTGGCTGTGGCCCTTGCCGCGCGCGCCTGAAAGCGGCGTTGGTCCAGCTGCTCTTGGGAAAGTACGCCTTGGCCATCCAGGTCCTTGACCCGAGCGGCTTGGGCTTCAGCCTGTTCAGCCTGGATTGCGGCTTGGGCGGCGATCGCCCGTTGCTGTTCGAGCTGGGAATTGATCAACGCCCGGTCAATTTCGACCAAGGTCTGGCCTGCGTGAACGTACTGGCCTTCGTCGACCAGAACACGCGCAACCCTGAACCCCGATACCTCGGGCAGTACGGCAATCTCCTCGCGGGGAACCAGAGCCCCGTCGGCACTCACTGAGCCTTGAATGGCGTGGGGTTCAAGCTTGACGACCCGCACAGCCCGCGCACGCTGGGTCTCGGTCTCTTTGACCACCGGCTTCTTGCCGCACGCGGCCAGGGGCGCGGTAGCGATCACCAGGATAGCCAAGCTGAGTGTTAGTCTACGAGCAGATGTCGTCACGTCTAACGGGCCTCTTTGTCGGTTGGCAGGGTCGAGGCAGCCCATCCGCCGCCCAACGCCTTATAGGTTTGTACAGCACGGCGCAGGGCTTGAACCTGCGCGCCGGTAAGCTGGGAGCGAACTGACCGCCAAGATTGCTCAGCGCCCAAGGCGGTTTGCAGATCATCCAAACCAAGGGCGTATCGCGTTCGGGCGGCCTCTGAGGCGCGTTTGGCGCGCACCTCGCCATCGGTCAAAAGTGCCACCCGGCGATGATCAGCGGCTAGGCGCACCAAGGCATTGTCGGCTTCGCCATAGGCGGTCTGAACGGCCTTTTCATAGGCGATCACCGCCTGTTCGGCACGCGCAGACTGCACCTTCATATCTATAAGCAACCGCGGGATCGACAGGATCGGTTGGCTAACGGCACCACCAATCGACCAAAAACGGGTCGCCGATGAAAAGCCGGGCTGTTTGGAACGCGAAAGGCCCACGCCCGGAGTCAGCGTGAAGGTCGGGAAGAAGGCCAGTTGGTTATAGGTCAAGCGCCCGGTCTGAGAGGCAATGCGCGCATGCGCCTCGCGAACATCGGGGCGACGTGCCAAGAGCTCCCCTGGGATCGCGTCAGGCACGGATGGGATCAGCCCAACGATCACCGGACCAGTGTTGGGCGCAATAGGATCGGTGCCTCGGCCCACGAGCACCAATAAGGTGCGCTGAGTCGCCGCGAGGTCCGCCTCTAGCCCCTCTGCTTGGCTCCGAACCTGGGCATAGTCACCCGCAACCCGATCAGAGTCTGCCCGCGATGCGAGACCGCGCATGACCTTAGTATCGACGATCCGTTGAAGCTCGCCCTGAATACGGACAGTCTCTTGGGCGTCCGCCAGCTGAATTGCCAAGCCCCTGGCCTGAAAATAGACATCGGCGACATTGGCCGCCAAGCTCCACCGCACAGCCTCTGCATTGAAACGCGCAGCGGCCGTGTCCCCGCGGGCCGCCTTGGCCACCGCGAAAATCCGCCCAAACAAATCAACCTCCCAACTGACGTTGAGGTTGGCGCTGGTCGTGTTGCTGGTGCCGTTGGTGGAGAACCCCGGTATTGTGATCCGCGTACCCGAGGTCTGGGTGGTGTCGGTTTCCTTGGTCGAGCCCACAGCGTTGCCTTGGGGCAGGAATGCGATCAGGGCGCTTGAGGCCGTGATCCGCGCCTCTCTAAGGCGAGATGCTGCGGATCGCGCATCGGGGCTGGAGGTCAGAGCCTGTTGGACAAGACGGTCGAGCTCCGGGTCTTGGAACTGGGTCCACCAAGTTTCTAGGGCGACGTCTGACATAGCTCGGCCGTCGGTCACCCCAAATGACGCCGGCAAAGTCGCATCAGGCTTGCGAACCGTGGTGCAGGCGCTCAGCGCCAGACAAGCTAGGCTGGCGGCAAAAAGAACGGTGGGTCGCATGATCTCAATTTAGGTCGGAAACGAAACGGGCCTGAGCGAATCACTGCCAAGCTTCTGGATGGCAAATGACGAACTTCAATCCTTGATGGAGATATTGCGGCGACTTGACCACAACTAAACGACGCTTGGATTGTTTTGCCGCAGACAATCCCCAGACCTGTGACCCGTCTGGCGCAGACGAGACGAAGACTCTAAGCTCGCTCTGTGTTCACCCAGACCCCGCAGGATTTCATGAAACCGCTGTTGTTTGCTGGCCTCATCGCCGCCTCTGCCGTTGTCGCTCACGCGGCCGATCTGGACCCAGCCCGTTTGGCCAATCATATCCAGGTCTTGTCCTCAGATGCCTTTGAAGGTCGGGGGCCAGCCACGCCGGGTGAGATCAAGACCGTTCGCTATATGACGGAGCAGTTCATCGCCGCAGGGCTCAAACCTGGCGGAGACCTGAAGGGTGGGGCGCGCGCTTGGACCCAGGACGTACCCTTGGCAAGGTTCGAGATCAAAGGCCCGGTCGCCATCAGCGTCCAGGCGAATGGCCAGTCTCAAGCATGGACGCAGGGCGAGCAGATCGCAGTGCGCGCGACCCAGACCGGCATTGATCATCTAAGTATCAAGGACGCGCCAATCGTCTTTGTGGGCTACGGCGTCAAGGCACCCGAACGGAACTGGGACGACTTCAAAGGCGTGGATTTGAGGGGCAAGGTCGCCCTGGTGCTGATCAATGACCCCGACTTCGAAACCGGGATCGGTGACTTTGGCGGCAAGGCCATGACCTATTACGGTCGCTGGACCTACAAATATGAAGAGGCCGCTCGCCAGGGCGCGATTGGCTTTATTGTGATCCACGAAACCGACCCGGCATCCTATGGTTGGAACACGGTCAAGAACTCCAACGCCAATTCGATCTTCGATATTGTTCGAAAGAACCCCGCTAGCGCCCATGCCCCTCTGGAAGCCTGGGTTCAGCGCGATGCGACGGTCAGTCTATTCCAAGCGGCAGGGTTGGATTTTGAGGTTCTGAAGAAGCTGGCTCAGTCGCGCGACTTTAAGCCCGTCACACTGGCTAATGTGACCCTCTCGGCCGATTTCGCCGTCGATGCGCAAAAGATTATCTCCAAGAATGTCGCGGGCATTCTACCGGGCAAGAAACGTCCAGGTGAGACTGTGATCTACACAGCCCATTGGGACCATCTTGGGATCGGTTTGCCCGACGCCAAGGGCGACAAAATCTATAACGGTGCGCTCGACAATGCTTCAGGCTCCGCGATGCTGATCGAAATCGCGCGGGCGGCGGCCAGGGCCCCTAGGACGGACCGTTCCGTCCTTTTCCTCTCCGTGACCGCTGAAGAAAAAGGCCTGTTGGGGTCGGAGTATTATGCCTCCAATCCGCTCTATCCTCTGGCGACCACGGCGGCCAACATCAATATGGACGGGATTTCGACCTCTGGCCCGGCCCACGACTTTACCACGTCCGGCAACGCGCCATTGACCCTTCAGGACGACCTGATCGCCGTCGCCAAGGGGCACAACAAATCCTACAGCCCCGACCCACGTCCCGGTGCTGGCACCTTTTTTCGCTCAGACCATTTCTCATTCGCCAAACGCGGTGTTCCAGCCATTTCCTTTGGGGCGGGACAGGACCTGATCAATGGTGGGAAGGCCCGCGGCGAGGCCCTGGGTAAAGACTATGTCACCAACCGCTATCACCAGCCCGGCGACGAATACTCTGCAAGTTGGGACCTGTCGGGTGCGGCCCAAGATGGCGGCATGCTCTTGGAGCTTGGCATGAAGCTCGCCAATTCTAAGGTTTGGCCGGAATGGAAAGCCGGTTCGGAATTCAAGGCGGTTCGTGATCAGAGCCAAGCCTTGCGTAAATAGGAGTTAGACATGTCCGATCAGGGTGTCATCCGCGCTGGGATCGGGGGATGGACGTTTGAGCCTTGGCGCGGCGTCTTTTATCCTGCTGGGCTGAAGCAGGCCGATGAGCTGAGCTATGCCAGTCGTCATCTCACCGCCATTGAAATCAATTCCACCTACTATTCTAGTCAGAAGCCAGAAACCTTCGCCAAGTGGGCTGCGGCAACTCCGGAAAATTTCAAGTTCACGGTCAAGGCCTCAAGGTTCAGTACCAATCGCCGCGTGCTGGCTGATGGCGCGGAATCGATCACCAAATTCTTGACCCAAGGAATCGTTGAACTTGGCGACCGGCTCGGCCCAATCCTTTGGCAGTTCATGCCGACCAAGACGTTTGATCGTGAGGACTTTGCGTCTTTCCTCGACCTGCTGCCTGCCAACCAGGATGGCTTGGCCCTACGCCATTGTGTGGAGGTGCGACATGCCAGCTTCGCGGACCAGAAGTTTGTGACGTTGTGCCGCGACCACAATGTCGCGATCTGTTGCTCGGAGAATGAGAACTATCCGCTCATCGCCGACATTACCGCTGACTTCGTCTACGCGCGGCTGCTGATGGGCTCAGATGCGATCGAAACCGGGTACGCAAGCCCCGATCTCGACAAGTGGGCGGCGAGATTCTTGAGCTATGCGCAGGGCGAGGTGCCCGCCGATCTCACCGTGCTCGACCGAACCTCGCCGGCACCCGGCCCGCGCGATGTGTTCAGTTTCTTCATCAATGAAGGCAAGGTCCGCGCCCCCGCAGCTGCGCAGGCGTTGATTGAAC
Source organism: Alphaproteobacteria bacterium (assembly GCA_031427275.1). Classification (GTDB taxonomy): domain Bacteria; phylum Pseudomonadota; class Alphaproteobacteria; order Caulobacterales; family Caulobacteraceae; genus Phenylobacterium. The sequence continues at coordinate 8,696 of JANPNB010000172.1, forward strand.
GATTAGGTCGCAATGGGCCAAATGGGTGATGAGGCCCAAAACCATCGCGCCGAGCGTCCCAGCTATCGCTAAGCGTCAACCATCTGCTTGGCGATGGCTGCGGCCTTCATCGATTTCTGCAGCTTTTCAAAGGCTCGGACTTCGATCTGGCGCACACGTTCCCGGCTGACGCCATACTGCGACGCGAGTGTTTCCAGGGTGGTCGGATCGTCCCGCAGGCGCCGCTCGGTCATGATGTGACGTTCGCGGTCGGTGAGCTCAGTCATGGCGGCCTCAAGCAGGCTCATCCTTTGTGTTCGCTCTTGGCTCTCGGCAACGTAAGTCTCTTGACTGACCGCATCCTTGTCTTCCAGCCAGTCCTGCCACTCGCTGTCACCATCGGCACGCAGAGGCGCATTTAGCGAAGCATCAGGGCCAGACAGCCGCCGGTTCATCGAAATGACCTCTGCGTCGAGGACGCCAAGCTTGGTGGCGATCTCGCTCACCTGCTCGGGCCGCAAGTCACCTTCCTGAAACGCCGAGATTGCGCTCTTGGCTTTGCGCAGGTTGAAGAACAGTTTTTTCTGCGCCGCCGTTGTGCCCATCTTCACGAGGCTCCACGAGCGCAGGATGTATTCCTGAATCGAGGCACGGATCCACCACATGGCATAGGTGGCCAAGCGGAAACCCTTGTCGGGCTCGAATTTCTTGACCGCCTGCATCAGGCCGACATTGCCTTCTGATATCACTTCGCCAATCGGCAATCCGTACCCGCGGTAGCCCATGGCGATTTTCGCCACCAACCGCAGATGGCTGGTCACCATGCGATGAGCGGCACCTGAATCTTCGTGCTCTTTCCACGCCTTAGCCAACATGAACTCTTCGTCCCGGGCCAACATCGGAAACTTGCGGATCTCGGTCAGATAGCGGCTTAGGCCGCCATCAGGCGACATCACCGAAAGTGCATTCACAGCCATAGAATAACCCCTCAACTCTGCGGACCTCAGGTCGCCGCACGGTTTGCCCGTGCCGGCCCTGCCGCCCTCTCCGTGCCTTAGATAGGAACAGATTTCGGCGACGAAAGGCCGTGGGAGGAACGGCCTGAGAGTCCAACCTCTCTAGTGGGGTATTTCTATCCCCAAAACGGGGCACCATCAAGGCGATCGGTGCGCAAGTTTTCTGAGGTTGAGGAGAGCGCGGCTGTGCAGATGGCCACAGTAGGGGCCGCCGAATTTACTGCGGCGGCCCCTTGAGTCTTGGGGAAGGTCTTAGGCAGTCAGGCTCGTCTCGCGCCGACGACGCAGGGCCACTCCCGCGAGGCCAAAGCCCGTGATCATCATGGCCCATGTGGCGGGTTCGGGAACACCGCCAACGGCGCTGTTCTGGAATTCTACGCGCAGACCGACCGGATTGCCGCCGTTCTGCTTGAAGTTACGCACCTGAAACAGCAGGAAATTGTCGCCAGCGACGAATGATGAAGAATGAGCCGCGAAGTCGGTCCAAAAACCAAAACCGCCGCCATTGCCCAGGCTATTGCCGTTCAAACGGATGTCGTCGACGATATTGTCAGCCGCGAACCGGCCAAGGAACGATGCTCCAGCAGCCTCAGCGGCTGTCAGATTGAAGCTCAAGCCGAAATTATAGTAGCCGTCGTCAGAAGGATCATAGCTGTCTGCAGCGTTGGCCGTAGGCGTGATCCAGCGCGAAGTGGAGTTGTCATTCAGCCAGTAGGGCGTGGGAACGCGCCATTGGTCACACCTGTGTAGGGAGCCAATTCATTCAGAGTCCAGTGAATCTCAGCCCCGTTTCCGACGGTGGTCGAGCCTCCAGCATCAACACCGGTATTGAATAACCCAGCGATCGCCGTGGCCGAAGCCCCTGTCGAAATAGAAACAACCGCGAGGCTCACGGCGGCGGCGAACAAGGTTTTGCGTAGGTTCAACATCTCAGACTCTCAAAATGGGACGCCAAGGGAGGCAGTCACAGTCTCAGAGCAATCGCCGGGCCACATTCTGACCCCAATTCAACATGCCCTAAAGCTCTGAGAGCCGAGTTTGCAATTGCGCCATGTCGGCTGGCAGCGGACTTTCGAAGCGTAAAATCTCGCCGGTCACGGGGTGAACGAAACCCAAGACCGCAGCGTGAAGAGCTTGTCGGATTAGGCTCGACTCAGCCATCGCAGCCCTGACGCTCAAAGCAGGTGCGCCCGCGCCATAGACGGGATCCCCTAGGCATGGCGAACCCTGGGCCGCCATATGAACCCTGATCTGGTGCGTCCGGCCAGTCTCGAGCTGGCACGAGACCCGCGATGCGACGGGCTTGCCGACCGGACCAAAAGCTTGTTCCACAGCATAGTGAGTGGTCGCCTCGCGGCCCCCAGATTTCAGCACCGCCATCTTCTTGCGATCATGCGGGGATCGACCAATTTGGGTGGTGATTGTCCCTTTGGCAGGACGCGGTGCCCCACGTACCAGGGCAACATAGACCCGGTCGATATCGTGGGCCGCAAACAGCGCCGATAACCCCTGGTGAGCGGCATCGGTCTTGGCTGCGACCACGATACCAGAGGTCTCCTTGTCGATCCGGTGCACGATACCGGGTCTCGCGACGCCACCGATCCCGGAAAGGCTGTCGCCGCAATGGGCCAGCAACGCATTGACCAACGTGCCGTCGGGCGTTCCCGGTGCCGGATGCACGGCCATACCCGCGGGCTTATCGACAACAATCAGATGAGCGTCCTCATAAAGCACGACCAGGGGGATGGCTTGGGCGATGGGTTCGGCGGCTTCGGGTGGCGGGATCACCAGCGTATATTCACCGGGCTTGGCCTTTGCCGACAGATCCGTCAGACGATTGCCGTTCAAGGTGACCATGCCCTGCGCCATCAGCGCCTGGATCCGAGCTCGAGATAAGCCCGGTACAGCCTCAGCCAGGGCCTTATCCAAGCGCCCGCCTGCGGCCTCGCTCGCAATCACCGCCAGGGTGACTTCGTCCTGCGGGCTGGACATCTGGCTGTCATGCTCTTCCACTAAGGCTTCATATCGCACGGCTGATCGGGCCACACGAGTCGGGGATGAAGATGCGGATTGATCGTCGCCAAGCACTGGCTGTCCTGGGACTAGGAGCGGCACTACCGGCCACGGCTTCTGCGGCGTCCTATGGCGGCAGTGTTAGTTTCAATCACGGTATTGCATCTGGCGATCCGCTCGCGGACCGCGTCATCCTCTGGACCCGGATTACACCGGCCTCGGCAACCTCTGAGGCGATATCCTACCGGTGGACCATGACCCCCGTAGGTTCCGCTTCTGGCGAAGTGCGCTCGAGTTCAGGTGTTACCGACACGACCCAGGATTTCACCGTCAAGGTCGACGTCACCGGGCTAAGGCCCGGCCAAGCCTATAGCTTCCAATTTACGGCCAATGGCGTGACCTCCCCGACGGGTCTGACGCGAACTCTCCCCAAGGGGTCCACTAAGGATGTGGTCTTGGCCGTTGCTTCCTGCTCGCTCTATCCCGCTGGATACTTCAACGCCTACGGGGCCATTGCAGCGCTCGATCGGGTCGACGCTGTGCTGCACCTGGGCGATTATATCTACGAGTATGGCGGGCCGGGTTCCTACGGTATGGACAGTGCCGTGGCTGGCGAGCGGCCGCATGCGCCCAACCGTGAAATCCTCAGTCTGGCTGACTACCGGGTGAGACACGCCCAGTACAAGTCCGACCCCAATCTCCAGGCAGCCCATGCCAGGGCACCCTGGATCGTCGTCTGGGACGATCATGAGACCGCCAACGATAGCTTCAAGGACGGGGCAGAAAATCACCAAGCCGACGAAGGGGCCTGGGCCGATCGGAAGGCGCGCGCCATCAAAGCCTACTATGAGTGGATGCCGATCCGTGAGCCGGTTGGTGACAAGCTGGCGATCAATCGCAGCTTCCACTTCGGTGACATTGCCAGCCTGCTGATGGTCGAGACCCGGCTCACGGCGCGCGACAAACAACTGACCTATAGCCGCGACCTCAACGGGGCCGACGGCAAGCCCGACGCGGCGGCGTTTCGCAAAAAACTGGCCGACCCGACCCGCAAGATGATGGGTTCGGCGCAAGAGGCCTGGCTTGCGACGGAGCTTAACGCCTCGGTCAAGGCCGGGCGCGCCTGGCAAATTCTAGGCAATGAAGTGATCATGGCCCGCGTCAAGGTTCCTAGCTTCAAGGCCGAAATGGGAGAGGTGGCCCTCAGCGCGGCGCTCGCCAAGCTTCCCCCGGAGGCCACAAAACGCATTGATCGCTTGGAAGCCATTGCAGCGCTTGGTTTGCCCTACGGTCTTGATATGTGGGACGGCTATCTGGTTGATCGCCAAAGGCTCTACGGCTTGATCCGGAAGTCTGGGGCCAATGTGGTCGTGGTCTCCGGGGACAGTCACGCCTTTTGGGCCAATGAGCTCTATGACGCGCCCGAGGGCGGCAACCGCATCGCGGTCGAGTTTGGGACAACCGGCATTACCAGTCCAGGCGGCGGCGATGCCTTGCCCGGAATTCCGGTGGGTGAAATCTACGCCAAGGCCAATCGTGAAATCGTGCACAACGACCAGCTATCGAAGGGGTTTGTCCTATTGACCCTATCCAAAACCGAAATGAAGGCCGACTTCGTCGCGGTCTCGACCATTGTTGAGCCGAGCTACACAACAGCTATCGCCAAGACCTTCAAGGCAAACCCCGGACTTACGGGTGTTTCCGGCTTGCAAGCGGTTTAGGGCCGTTCAATCAGCTTTCCGTCTTCTATCACCCGGTAGAAGCATGACCGGAATCCAACGTGGCACGCCCCGCCATCGCCCTGAGGCAGCACTTTGAGCAAGACGCAGTCTTGGTCGCAATCGATGCGGATTTCGACGATCTGTTGAATCTGGCCCGAGGTCGCGCCTTTGTGCCAGATCTCATTGCGCGATCGGCTGAAATAGACCGCTTCGCCCAGGTCCAGGGTTTGACGCAAGGCCTCACTATTCATCCAGCCGATCATCAGCACTTCGCCGGTCTGGGCGTGTTGGGCGATGGCGGCGATCAGATTATTGGCGTCAAAGCGCGGCGCAAGCAGGGGGCCACGCTCAAGCTCAGACTTGTCGTTCGCAGTCGGAAAGGCAGATTGGGTCATGACCCTTCGGCTCTAGCGCTTATTCACGAAATCCAGAAACCGCTGACGCAGGGTGGCGTCGGTTTTGAACACCCCGGTGAACTGTGTGGTAATCGTGGTCACATGGCGATGGTGGACCCCGCGCGTGGTCATGCACTGGTGCGCCGCATCGATCAGCACGGCAACGCCAGCCGGCCGCAGACTGTCGGTGATCGCGTCAGCAATCTGTTGGGTCATGGTTTCTTGGGTCTGCAAGCGGCGGGCGAAGATTTCGACCACCTTGGCCAGCTTGGAAATCCCCACCACTCGGTTGGTCGGCATGTAGGCCACATAGGCCTTGCCCAGGAACGGAGCCATGTGGTGCTCACAGTGGCTCTCGACCTCGATCTCCCGCAGCATGACGATGTCGTCATAGCCCTGCACGTCTTCGAAGGTGCGGCTGAGCTCCTTGGCCGGGTCGAGGTTATAGCCTTCAAACCATTCACCATAGGCATCGACCACCCGCTTAGGCGTATCGATCACGCCCTCGCGGCGCGGGTCGTCACCCGCCCAGGCGATCAAGGTGCGCACGGCAGCCATCGCTTCTTCGCGAGACGGACGTTTCACGGCTTCGAGTTCGGTACCGGGGGTCCCAACAAGGGTTCGGTCGCGGCTAGGAGCATCCATGATGAAATGAGCGGTCTTTCCAGGGCTGAGTTGCGGCTGGGACGAAGGTCCAAGACATGACGCGTGGCTTCCCTAAGCTTTGGCGAAAGATGGTGCGTAAAGCCCCGTAGTCTCCCGCCCTTACCGACTGTATATGGGGCCAATGCCTTTCTCGGCAACCGTTACCCAGCGTCAGATTGTAAAAGAACCTATGAGCCTCGCCCTTTACGACACCATGACCCGCACGAAACGGGCCTTTGTTCCGGCTGATCCAAAGCGGGTGACGATGTATGTTTGCGGCCCGACGGTCTATAATTTCAGCCATATTGGCAATTTTCGGCCAGTTGTGGTGTTTGATCTGCTGTTCCGGGTCCTGCGTCGGACCTATGGCCAGGAAGCGGTCATCTATGCCGCCAACGTCACTGACGTGGATGACAAGATCAATCTGAAAGCCATCGAAGAAGGCGTTCCGATCGCCACCGTCACCGATCGCTACCTCGCGGCTTATAATGCCGACATGGCGGCCTTGGGGGCCTTGCCGCCGACTTTTCAACCGCGGGTAACTGAGACCATGGAGGCGATCATCGCCATGATCGGTCGCTTGGTTCACAACAACTCAGCTTATGCCGCCGACGGGCACGTGCTCTTCAATACTCAGGCCTATAGCAACTACGGCAAGCTCTCGCGCCATCCTATGGAAGACATGATCGCCGGCGCGCGCGTCGATGTGGCACCTTACAAGCAGCACGCGGCTGACTTCGTGCTCTGGAAACCTTCCAAGCCCGGCGAACCGGTCTGGGAAAGCCCTTGGGGTCCGGGCCGCCCCGGCTGGCACATTGAGTGTTCAGCAATGATCGAGCAAAGCCTGGGCCTGCCCATCGACATCCACGGGGGCGGTATTGATCTACTGTTCCCTCACCACGAAAATGAGATGGCTCAGGGCATCTGCGCCCACGGCGACCACAGCGTCGGCTATTCGAACTACTGGCTGCACAATGGCTTCCTGAACTTTGGCGATGAGAAAATGTCTAAAAGCCTGGGCAATGTCGCCTTAGCCCATGACCTTGTGAAACAAGCTCCGGGTGAGGCTCTGCGTTGGGCCTTGCTGGTTGGCCATTACCGGGCACCGCTGGAATGGACGACCGAACTGATCGAGCAGGCGAAGAAGGCGCTGGACCGGCTTTACGGTGCGCTTCGCCGGGCAGGTGACGTGGTGGCGGAGTCCACAGGCCCATCCGTAGCCTTTCTAGAGGCGCTAGAGGATGACCTGAATACGCCGGCCGCCATGGCCGAACTCTTTGCCATGGCCACCGCGCTCGAGACGGCCAAGGGGGAAGATCGCGAGTATGCCAAGGGCGAGCTGCTAGCCTCAGCCAATCTTATGGGCTTCCTGTTTGGTGACCCTGAGGCATGGTTCCAGGTGGGAGTAAACGATGACTTGCGGGCCCGCGTTGACGGGTTAATCGCTGCGCGGGTAGCCGCGCGGGCGGCTAAGGACTGGGCGGCAGCCGATACGATCCGAGCCGAATTGACGGCCTTAAACGTTGAGGTCATGGACAATCCGACGGGGGCGACCTGGCGGATCAAGGAGGCAGGTTAGATGGCGATCAAGACTCCAGCCATGTTCAATGCTGCGACCGGCTTCAGCTTTGGCAAAAGCCAGGCCGGGTCGGGACCCCCCAGGATCGAGCATAGGATCGGGGTCCAGGCTCCAGCTGAAGTCATTTGGGAGATCATCGCCGATATTCCGGGCTGGGCCGATTGGAA
>JANPNB010000173.1:0-3333 GCA_031427275.1 Alphaproteobacteria bacterium
AGTTGAAGTAGTTGGTTGCGCCCCCCTTGATGTTGCCGGCGGAAAGATAGGACGGGTAGTTATTGTTGTCCCAAGTCGAAGGATCGAAGTTCTTCGCTGGCGGGCCGTAGAACGAATAGACATCCGGCGTGTCCGGTCCAGTCGAGGCGTTGGGCGGACCGAAAACAAAGCCCGCAGGCGCTTGCCCGTAGGTTCGGAACGCCATCGCCGGCGCGTTCGGGTCGTAGCAGCTTCCCGCAAACGCGGCTTGGGATGCGGCGTAGCTGTGTATCCGGCGTCCTGGCAATCGAAGGGCTTCGCCTGCGACTACGTTGCCCATGCTGTGCGCGGTCATTCGCACTTTTCCTTGGAACTTGTTCGACTCCATCGTGTCGAGGGTATCGAGTTGCGCGCGGAGAGCCGCAGCGGATACCCAGGCTCGATGCTCGCTTGCATCGCAGTGCGCTGGCGGTGGAACTAATCTCCCGAAGGCCGTGCTCGCTTCGGTAAAGAAGTGCGTCGGCCATTGGAAATAACCAAAGCGCCCTTTGAAGCCTTAGTGCCAGAGCCGCTTGAACGCGGTATCGCCGTAGGCTGATTTATCGCCCGGCGACATGTTCCATCCATGCACTTGGAGGATGTAATTCTTGGTTTCATCCGGCGGAGGAACCAACGCTGCGTTGGACGGCCCGTTGAGCTTGGTTGCCGTTGCTGCCGGCCAATTTGCCCCCCATCCCATCGGCGGAGAGAAGCCGCCGGTGCCGCCGCCAGTCAGGTTCCAAGGGTCGAGCAGATCACCGCAAGTGTATCGCTCATACATATCCTTCACGTCCTTCAACTCCATGTAGAGCGGCGGATACTCGCCGATCTTCTGACCACCTTTGTGCAAGGTCAGGATCAAGCGACCCTTGCCGGCCGTGTAGCCTTCAAAGAGCAGGTATTTGTTCGGCTGGGTTTCGCTGAGATCGGCAAAGAAGCTCGCAGGGAGTTCGACGATGGTTTGCCCGGCCAGCCCGCCTGCGACCAAGCCGGCATTGCTACCCAATGCCTTGCTGTAGTTGTTGTGATTGCCCGGCCCCTGAACGCCATCGAGTTGCTGCCACGCCACGTTTTCATCTTCGACATATTCCCGCCCGCCATCGGTCTCGAATGCCTTAAAGATGCGGATTGCAGGATTTCCGTCGGCAGCGGTCCAGGTATCTCCGCTCATCGGCTTCCACTCCAGCTTCACTTGAAAGCCCGACTGTTTCACCATCTCGGTGATGCCTTTGAACGTGATCCAAAGACGAGTGAAGTCCTCAAGGTCACGCCGCCACAGAATGACATCGTCCAAACGGTCGAAATCTTCCACCTGTCGCTTGTTGGTGGGTAAGATGTCGTCTTCTTCCCAGCGGTCTTCGTTCGAGGTGTGATCGGTGTCGTCCAGGTCAACGCTCTGCCCCTTATCGTGGTCGTTATTGAGCCAGAACTTGTAAGGTTTCTGCGCGGTAGTCTGATCGGCACTGGAGTTATCAAAGGACATTTCCCCGTCCGTGTTGGCATCGACCATCATCTCCACCGGCGGGAGGAGTTTGGCCGCCTGGTATGGCGGGGCGGCGGGCTGGCCTGCGGCGGCAGGCGGCTGGACCGGACGGATGGCAATCATCAGGCGGTCGCGGTTGAGGCTGGCACCGGGATTGGAGACGATGGCGAGGATGCCTTTGGGGTTGGCCGTGCTGGGCTGGCCGTTCCAGAGGATGGTTCGCTGGTTCCAGACGGGGGCGGATTCTGGGCCTTCGAGGGTGGAGGTGGTGAAGAGGATGTCTCCGGCGCTGTTCATCTGCGCGGTGGTGGTGTCGTTGAAAACAATTTGTTTGCGGAACTGCGTGGGGACAAGGGGAAGGAGGTCTGTGCGGGTGCCGTCGCTGACTTTCCAGAAATACGGGTTGAGCGAATCGGACGGCTGGCCGGGTTCCGGGGGAGCGCCGGAGGCGGCACCGAAAATGTTGCCATCGTCGCCGAGGGCGAACACTCTCTGCGCATCCAAGGCATGCGACGAACTGCCGTCCCAGCGAGAGTAAGGGCCTTCGCTGCTGTAGTAGGCTCCCAATACGGCCTTCCCGGATTCATTGACTAACCCAGGATAGCCGTCTGTTATATTGTCGCCAATATACGAGACAAAACCGCTGCCCCAGCAAAGACCACTATTCTTCAAGCCTTGGAGATAGCCAAAGCCGTCGTCATTGATGGGTTCGCCTGCCACTTCCCAGATGTAGGCGGGCTGCGAAGCGCCGGGTGACATGGAAAAGGCCGCGTCGACAAACCAATTATGGGGGTCAGTCGGGTCCAAGGGGCCTGTAGGATGGCGAATGACAAGTCCCGCGATGCTGCCGCTAGCATTGATATGTTGATCCGGGTAAAACTCCCAATCCTCGTCTTCAGTTTGGTAAGTAATGGTATCCCCAAGTTGCGCACCATTCTTCCATAACACGACATTCAAAGGCGAACCCGGAGTCCAGTCCTCGCTGTAGGAAAACGCCACTTGATTCGTATCGTCCAGCGCAACCCGGTAAACACTCTTGGCCCCGATGATCGGCGTGCTGATGTCGATCTCTGCGTAGGTGAGCGTGGGGAGGTCGCGGGAACGGAGTTTGTCATGGGGGTAGGCGTCGTCGGCATCGTCGCTGCCGTCGCCGTCGGTGTCGGCCTTGGTGGGATCGAGGTTCTGGTTGTATTTCTCGAGGTTGGTCATGCCTCCGCCCGAAGAGGTCTGGTTCGCATCGCCCGGGTTTGTGCGGTTCAGACCGTACTTCACTTCCCACCAGTCCGGCAGGCCGTCGCCGTCGGTGTCGTGGGCTGGGGAAGGGGCGGATGCCTCGTTGGTCGGAAGGGTCCGGCCCTCGGCATAGGTGCCTTGGACGCGGTAGGTGAAAATCGCATCTTCGGCGACTGCGGTGTCGGTATAATTGAACCACGGATCGGTGGAGTGGATCGCGGCGTCAATCGGCGTTGCAGAGACGGTGGCGATGATCTGCCATGCACCAGTGCCGTTGGTCTGGCGGCGGATTTCATAGCCGGTGAGCGGATATGTATTTGCGTCGGACGTTCCAGGCCACCATGACAGGAAAATGGAAGCCGGGCCGGTGGTGGTGGCGGAGAGGCCGGCGGGTGCATCGTAGGAGACCCATCCTCCGAGGTAGGTGGGGCCGTCACTGGAGGAGCCTGCGTTAGGGGAGGATTCGCCGGTGGAATAGTCGATGATCCGATAACCGAGATAGCCCAGCAGATCCCGCCGTTTGGCGGTGGCGGAGAAGATGCCATAGTCGCCCCACCACGCGTAGCCGGACGGAGTCCATGAGGTATCGCCAAGCGTCG